>JBEKIV010000028.1:0-24478 GCA_050011595.1 Tepidisphaeraceae bacterium | reverse complement strand
CGGCCTCAGCGACATGATCGTGGTTCATTCGCGCGACGTGACGCTGATCTGCCCCAAAGACCAGGGTCAGCGGGTCAAAGAGCTGGTCGCCAAGGCCAAGGAAAAGTTCGGCGATAAGTTTCAATGACTATGCGGACGCTGGCGATAGACTACGGCGAGCGCCGGATCGGCGTGGCCCTGAGCGATGCCGGCGGCAAATTGGCCACGCCATACGACGTTCTGCAAGCGGCATCCGTCTCCCAGGCGATTTCACAAATCCTCCGGATCATTGACGCCGAAGGCGTAGAGCGGATTGTGGTGGGATTGCCGCTGAACATGGACGGCAGCAGCGGCCCGGCGGCAAAAAAGGCCGTGAAATTCGGCCGATCGCTCTCGTCCCGGAGCGGCCGCGAAGTTATTTTCGTGGACGAACGGCTCTCCTCCTTCCAAGCCGAACAGCAGATCTCCGCCCGTCGCCGCGGCGGCGAAAGGATCACCCGGAAATCGAAAAAACAGCGCCTCGACGCCGTCGCCGCCGCCGTATTCCTCCAGGAATTCCTCGACGGCAGACATTCGGAGATCGAGATATAGAGATATCTCCATACCCGCGAAAATATTGGCGTATTCCGTCGGCTTGGTGACGCAAAATGGCATCCACTTGTGACGACAGAACTGTTTCTGAATGTAGAATAAATGCGATGATTTGATTGGCAGTTCGATTTCCAGCAGCTTGTTTTGAACAGTTTTTCCTTGCGGGGCGACTAATCGGTTGGTATAAGCCTGTCCATCCCAAAGGTTTGTCCGCGCGGACGAGCCTGGGCATTCGGAAGGGAACCACGTCACCCTTGGGAGGAAATGCCATGTCACACTTAACGCGTCTGTTCAATCCTTGCTCGGTCGCTTCAATTGTTGCCGTCGGATTTTTGATCAGTCCGCACCATGCGCTGGCGATCGCGCCGTCGCAGCAGCAGACCAATCCCGCAGCGGGGACCACCCTCAATTCCGTCGTGAGAATGGTTGCGAACGCTACCACAGGTGTCGGCACTGGGTCGATTATCGATACGTCTCTGGGAGGCTTCGGCTCAGGTTACTTTTTTGTCCTCACCGCTGATCATAACTTCCCCAGTGCCACGGGAATCTCTTTCGGAACCAACCTTGGCGGACCGTTCAATCCGGTCTACAACGTCGTGAATGTGGCGCGCGGGGGCGCGAGCGGCAACGAAGATATCGCATTGGCCGCTGTTCTTTACGGAACCCCCAACGCCTTTTTCAATAATGTGGATCCCCTGGGTCTTTGGAACCCCCAGGGCAACAACGGAGCCGCACTGACCAGCTATGTCATGAGTTCGGTCGCGAGTTTCACCGAAATCGGAGACGGCATCAGCGCAACGCCACACTACAACGTCGGCGGAACCCAGGACGGATGGACCCCGCAGGCACGCGCCACCGCCAACTTCGGCGTGCAACGCTTCCAGAACAATTTCCCCACCGGCGCGATTGCCGGCGACGCGGCCAACGACTTCCCTTACGTGAATAATTCCGTCGACTGGCATCCGCATAACCCATCCGCCCCCAACACCGGCGAAGGGACCAGTTTCGCCGGTGATTCCGGCGGGCCTTATCTGCTGGAAGATCCGACCACCAGCGTGATTTCCGGTTTGTCCGATCCCAACAATCAGGGCGGCACGCTTCCCAACCAGACCATTCAATATTATACGGATACGATTTTTGCCGTGCACGACTTCGGCGATAACGCCAACCCCGCCCTTTATAGCGATGCCATGGACAACGGCGGCGACATCCTCAGTGCCGCCGACATCACTTGGATTCAACAGAATGAAATCTCGTTGATCCCCGAGCCGGCGACCGGAGCACTAATCCTGGCGGTGTCTGCCTTCGCAATGCTTCGGCGCCATCGCGCGCGGGCCATCTGATTTCGACTATCAGCCACAGCGACATGATCGTGGTTCATTCGCGCGACGTGACGCTGATCTGCTCCAAAGACTAGGGTCAGCGGGTCAAAGAGTTGCTCGCCAAGGCCAAGGAAAAGTTTGGCGATAAGTTTCAATGACTATGCGGACACTGGCGATAGACTGCGGCGAAAAGATCACCCGGAGATTGAAAAGGCAACAACTCGACGCCGTCGCCGCCGCCGTTTTCCTACAGGAATTTCTCGACGCCAAATTGGCGGGATTGGAAGCGGGGAAGTTCAAATAGCTGTGTCCCCGCTGATGTCCCGGCCGTACACTACATGGCATGAGCGATGTGCGCGATGATGCCGCACTGCTGCATGAGTACGCTCGCACGGGGTCGCGGGAGATAGTGGGGGAGCTTGCGCGGCGGCATGCCGCGCTGGTTTATTCCGCGGCCCGGCGGCAGGTGGGGGATGAGCATCTGGCCGAGGACGTGGCCCAGGCGGTCTTTATCCTGCTCTTTTCCAAGGCGTCGTCGATCCAAAATCCCTCGCGGCTCGTCGGTTGGCTATACAAGACGACTCGCTATACCGCGTGCAATGCCATGAAAATCGAAAATCGCCGCAAATATCATGAGGAAAAGGCTGCGGCTGAAATGGCCCGCCAGAATCAAAACGCCCAGAGCCAACGGCATTGGGAGGAGCTGTCGCCGATTTTGGATCGGGCGATGTCCCAATTGGCCGAACGCGATCGGCAATCGATTCTGCTGCGGTATTTCGAGGGGTTGAGCGTTCGCGAGGTGGCTGGGGCGATGGAGGTGTCGGAGGAGGCGACCAAGAAGCGATTGTCCCGCGGACTGGATCGGTTGCGGAAGGTGTTGGGGAAGAAGGGGGTTGTCGTGAGCGCCGGCGTGCTGGGGGCAACGCTGGCCGCGAGGGCGGCCGAAGCGGCGCCCCAATCGCTGGGCCGGACGATCCAGGAGTTGGCGGTTGGGCAATCGGCGACGGCATCGAAGACCGCGACGCTTTTGGCCCAGAAAGTCGCGCGATCGATGCTGCTGCGGACGGCGGGGATTGCCACCATCGCGGCATCCGCGCTGATCTCGCTGGCGGGTTGGCAGTTCCTCACGATGCAGGGTTCGTCCGTGACAAATGCTCAGGATGCCGCGACAGCGCCGTCGGCGAGCACGCCGGCATCGCCCGATGCGCCGCTGCTGACGCTGCCGGGAGCGATCACCGGCTCGCCTATGCCGGTGGATCTGGACGGAGCCGGCAAGCCGGAGATTGTCGTGCCTTATATGGGGATGATCGACGAAAACAGCGGGCAAGAGGTTCCAGTGGTTCCCGGAGTGAAGACCGATCCGGCGGCTTATGTGGGGGCGTTTCATCTGGATGGAACGCCGGTAGCGGGCTGGCCGGTGATGATGATGTCGGCCCAGGACCACAAGGCATCGTCGCCGGACCTGAACTGGTGGATGAGCACGCCCGCGGTTCAGGGCGCATCGGCCGGGAAGCCGGGGTTTGTGGTGATCGCAAAACCCAACGGCGCGAACAAGCGCAACCGAGGCGCGGTGGTGATCCAGGCGGATGGAAGCGTGCGGAAATTGGCAACCGGGGGGGCCAACCCCGATCCGGGGACCACGATCACTTTGGCGGATTTGAGCGGCAAGGGAAACCTGGAAATCCTCGGGGGCGGGACCGCCTGCACGATCGGCGGCGCGACGATTCCCGGCTGGCGCGGCGGGCGGGCGCCCAACGGTTTTTCCGCCAGCGCCGGCGACGTGGCCGGCGACGGGCGCATGCGCTTGTTCATGGTCACGCAACGCCACGGATCGAGCAACGCGACGATCGCCGCGTTTGATCCGGCGGGGAAAACTTTCGGTTCGTGGCCGCAGAAGATCGGGATAAAATCGTTCGCGCCGCCTTCGCTGGGGAATGTGTTTGGAGACGACAGGATGGAAGTGATCGTGCCCGACCGCCGCGGGCATCTGCTGGCCTGGACCTGGGATGGCAAGCCGTTCGGCGCTTGCGCAGCGGAAACGCAGGGCCAGAGCGCCGACGACACCGCGCTGTCGCCCCAAGAAGCCGAACGCGAGAAATGCACGAGCATTTTCAAGGATGACATCCGGTGCGAGGGGCCGGCCTCGCTGGCAGACCTGGATGGCGACGGATTGGCGGCAATCATCGTCGTGGACGGCAAGACCTCAACGCTTCGAGCGTGGCATGGCGACGGAACGGGATTCGGCAACCCCGAGGGGATCATCGCGCATCTTGGCTCGGCCAACGTGGTCGGCGTGAGCGTCGCGGGCCCGGATGGCGCGGGGGGATTCGATTTCTTCGCCGGAGCGTTGTGGGTGCATCGCGATAAAGATGGGACGGTGCGAACCCGGCTGATGGTTCCGACCGTTCCCGGCACGCCATTGTCGGATGCCACGGTCGGGGCGGACGGACCGGCGCCGGAAGCAGTTGACACGCAATGCCAGGATACGATCACCGATCTTTACGGCGACGGATTGGCGGAAATCCTGATCGGCACGTCCGACGGCCGCGTCTGCGTTTTCCATACGGGGTTGAAATACACGCCCCAATGGGCGCAATGGCCCATGTTCGGGCGGGATGAGCATCACACCAGTTGCTGGACGCCCGCCCAACGTTAACTTCCAATTTCGTGCTGCCAGCCGAGCGGCTGCAGCGGACGCGCGAATCCGTCTTTGCCCCGAATGAAAATCCCCTGCTCGGCCGTGATTTGTCCGATGCGAATGCCGCGGGGAACATCCCCGGCGCTGGTAAGAAGCAATTCGTAATCCTCGCCATCATTCAACGCATGCTGCAACGGCGACACCCGATCGCGCCGCGAAAGTTCGACGGCATCGGAATGAATCGGAACCGCGGCCTCGTCAACAATCGCTCCCACGCCGCTGGCTCGGCAGACGTGAGCGAGATCGCGCGACAGGCCGTCGCTGAGGTCGATCATGGCCGTGGCGACGGCGGCAAGCTCGCGGCCGAGTTGGACGCGCGGCTCGAACGTCAAATGCCGGCCGAGAATGCTGCCGCCCAGCGGGCCGGTGACGAAAATCCCGTCGCCCGGACGCGCGCCGGCGCGGGTGACGATCTTTCCGCCCGCCGAGCGGCCCAGGATCGTCACGCTCAGAACCAATTTGCCATCCCAGGTGGCCGTGTCGCCTCCGACCAGCGGACAATCGAAAGCCTCGCCCGCTTGGCGCAGGCCTTGGCAAAGCTCCTTGGCGCGATCGAGGGAAAAATCTCTTGGCAAAGCGACGGCCGCCACGGCCGCGGCGGGCAGGCATCCCATGGCGGCACAATCGGACAGGTTGCGGTTCATCGCCTTGCAACCGATTTGGCGCGGGGAATGAACCGAAGAATCGAAATGCACGCCGTCAACGACTTGATCGACGCCAACGAGCAAAAGGTCGTCGGCCGGCCATTTCAGCGCGGCCAGATCGTCGCCGACGCCGAGGTGGAGCAAGGGCGAATTTCGCTGGGTTTGCCGAATCCAATCGATAAGGTCGAATTCTCCGGGCATCAGTGAGTCAAGCGGTTGTGGATAATCGGCCAGGCGACGGGCGGTTGGCCATCGACGGCTTCGTACAAAGCCGCATGGTCCGCGGGCAGGACGAGAAAATCGCTGACGCCGGCCAGAGAAGCGCTGTGGAGTGAGATCGGGCCGTCATTTTCGGCTCTGTGGCGAAGCAGCCATTGCCGGCCAGATTCCATGGCGTTCCTGGCCAGCCAAACGCCCCACCACCCCGCGACCCGGCCGCCGACCAGATCGCCGGAATATTCCAGCAATTTCGCCTCGAATCGGTAATAGGCCGGCCGATCGCCCGCGATGATGGTGTAGCGGATTCCGACGCGCCGGGGCTGGGAATTCAATTCGAGCAAGAATCTCGAGTCCGGGCGCAGGTCCGCCGACGCCTGGCAGATTCCCTCGGTGATCATCCACGCGGGGCTCCAATCCGGATCGTGCATCCACCGGACGGAGTTGACGATTAGCTTCAAAACCAGCGAGCCCTTAGCCCAGGCGGACCCTGAATTGGGCGGAGCGATCAGGATAAAATGATCGACCCCGCCGGCGTATTGGGCGCCCTCGACATATCGGCGGGCGACCAGACCGCCCATGCTCTCGGCCACCAGGTCCACGTTCAGATCGGGGAACCGCTCGCGCAATGCCAACATATTGCGCGTGAAAAGTGCGGCGCTCTCATCGAGAGGCCGCTCGGACGGATAGGCAAACGTCGCGGTTTGAAAGCCGTCGCCATGGAGCAATTCGGCCAGGTCGGCGCAATTGCCGCTGTCCCCGTCGAGGCCGTGAATCAGCACGACCAGGGTGGCTTGCGAATCGACCACCCGCGGCAGATGCAACCCAAACCGGCGGTTGAGCCGGGCTGTTGCTTCGGGCGCCGCCACCTGGGTCAATCGATCCAATGCGTCGCAGGACTGGTTCCAATTGTGCGGAAGGTTCTGCGGATCGACACGCAGCGACAACGCGTCGTCGACAACCGTCATACGAAACCCGTCGCCGAGAGCGCGGTTCACAGCCCGGACCGGCAGCCAGCCGTTGATGCCTCGAAGATCGACTTCCACATCCAGGTTTGGAAGCAAATCGACCAAAGTTGGCGGAAGGTGCAGACTCTTTGCCAGGGCACCCTGTAGGTCCGCAGTCGACAGCCGGCCTTCTTTCAATGGGATGGAAACGGTGTATTCCGCCGCCAAGCATGCGCCGGGCACCAGTAATGCAAACATCAAAGCCATCAATCGCGCGTTCATAGGAGGGCCGACCTAGCCATCATAACTTGTCGGCAGGACATTGGAGACAAATTTTCCCCATTCCCCCACCCGGACATGAAAATATGGCATTTAGATGAGTTCTCCACGGCCGAGTATGCAGAATTCGCCGAAATGTCATAACTTTGCCATAAAATTCGAAAAAATGTTACCGCATAGAAGTCTGCGGTCGATTATGCTATGTGGGGTATATTACCGACTGCGTTCTCGAAAAGATTGGGAACTGAATACGGCACTGTAGAACGTGCTGAGGATTGAGCGATGAAAAGCGAGACTCCTAGGCTGGTCAGTCAACGGCTTGACAGTTCGGGAATGAGTTACAAATTCCAGCGTCTACGCGAGCGAATTCGCCAGGCGGTCGCCAATGGTGAATTGAAGGGCAAACTGCCCGGCGAGCGCGAACTGGCCCGGCAATTCCACGTCAACGCCAAAACCCTGAGCAAGGCCCTCACCGACCTGGCCGCCGAAGGATTGCTCCATCGCAGCATCGGCCGGGGAACCTTTGTTCGAGGCTCGGATAATGGAAAACCCGCGCCCACGGCGCGATGGCTTGTGCTGCTGGACGCGCATGCGGATCAAACCCTGGCGGAAAATTTCAAGTCGGCCGCGCCCATGGTCGAAAGCTGCCTGGACGTTTCCTCCATTCGGCCCAGCTATCTGAATCAGTTCTCGGCGGTGATCGATCTGGCGGCGGCGACGCCCGAGACGTTCATCCGCAATCTGCTGGTCCGCGGCATTCCGGTGGTGACGGTGGGACAGGAACTGCGAACGTATTCCGTCAACGCCGTCATGTTGGATACGATGCTGGGCGCATCCTGCCTGACGCGTGAACTGGTGCTGGGCGGACATCGGCGTTTCCTGGCGGTCGAGGAGCGGACGAAAATCACTGTCGCCGAAACGATCCGCCGCACCGCGTCGCGATATTGCCAGGATTATTCAGTCGATGCCTGCTCGGCCGCGGACGTGGCACAAGCCGCCGAGTATGGCGCGACCGCCTGCATCTGCGATTCCGTCCAAGCCGCCCGGCGCACCATGCAAACCCTGGAACGCGCCGGCATCTCCGTGCCCCAAACCATATCGGTGGCCGCGATCGGATGGACCGCCCAGGACTATCCCTGCACCGGATATTTCGCCGATCCCAAGCAGCAGGCCGCGGCCGTCGCCGAAATCCTCACGAGCGGCCAGCCCGGCCGGCCGGCAACGCTTTGGCTCAGCGGCAACCGGATCGACCGCGGCACCACCGGGCCAATCACCTCCCACGCCGCCGAAACGCAGATGCCCATGTCCGCGGACGTGGGCGCCAACTCGGCAGTGCTGATCGCGCAATAAACCGCGGCCTCGCCACCCGGACCGCCGAAACGCGGACTCTGCCCGTCTCCTCATCTTCGGTACTGGGTCAATTCCACTTTCCGAAAGCCCGCGGATGGGTGGTGCGTCGGTTGCCGCGTTTGCAGACCGTACGGCGGGCAAGCCCGCCGGCTACACGTGACCCATCACCGGCAAAATCGCCGCCTTGCTTCCCCGCAATCCCCCCGCTAGACTTCCTGGCTCGGAATTTTGAACTGACGAGGATTGCCAATGCCGCGCGTTTGTCATTTTACGGGTAGGAAAACCAGCTTCGGAAACAAGGTCACCCATCGCGGCAAGGCCAAGTACCTGGGCGGCGTCGGCACCAAGATCACCGGCATCACGTCGCGCAAGTTCAGGGCGAACATTCAAAAAGTCCGCGCCGTCATCAATGGCCGGATCGTTCGCATCAAGGTCAGCGCCAAGGCAATCCGCAATGGGATGGTCGTCAAGCCCGTGCGGCGCACGTACGTCAAGCCGACGGCCGACGCGGCCGCCTGATGGGGGCCGGTTGACATGGCCGAGCAGAAGATCACCATCGATCAAGTTCGCCACGTGGCCAAACTGTCTCGTTTGGCGCTGGACGAAGCCCGCCTGGGCAAATTTTCCACGCAACTCGGTTCGATCCTCGAATACGTGGCCAAGATCGGCGAAGTGGACGTGACCGGCGTCGAGCCGATGGCGCATGCACTGCCGATCCACAACGTTTTCCGCCAAGACGTGGTCGAGCCGAGCCTGCCGCTGGAGAAGGTTTTGCAGAACGCGCCGGATTCGGACGGCCCTTTTTTCAAGGTCCCCAAGATCATCGGCGGCGACGAAGACTCCGCCGATTGATCTTTACCTTTTTGAAGCATGCTTGCATTTGACACCCTTTTGGCTGCGCGCGAGGCGATCCGGACGAAGAAGATTTCTTCGACCGAATTGACGCGGCAGGCGCTGAGCCGCATCGACCACCTGGAGCCGCAGATCATGGCGTTCAACAGCATCTATCCCGAGCGCGCTCTTCAGCTCGCCAAGGACGTGGATGACGGCAAACGGACCGGCCCGCTGGCGGGGGTTCCGATCGCGCTGAAGGACAATCTCTGTACGAGTTACGGAACGACGACGTGCAGTTCGCGGATGCTGGCCAATTTCAAGGCTCCGTACGACGCGACGGTTTGCAAGAAGCTGGAAGCGGCCGGAGCGGTGATCGTGGGAAAGACCAATCTGGACGAATTTGCCATGGGCTCGTCGACGGAGAACAGCGCCTTCAAGACGACGCGAAATCCGTGGGACACGACGCGAGTGCCGGGCGGCAGCAGCGGCGGCTCGGCGGCGGCGCTGGCGGCGGGAATGTGCTGCGCGGCCGTCGGCTCGGACACGGGCGGTTCCATCCGGCAGCCGGCGGCGCTGTGCGGCGTCGTCGGACTCAAGCCCACCTACGGCCGCGTCAGCCGATATGGACTGGTCGCCTTCGCCTCAAGCCTCGATCAGATCGGCCCGTTCGGCTGGAACGTGCCGGATGTGGCGCTGCTGATGAACGTGATCAGTGGACGCGATCCGAAGGATTCCACCAGCGTGGACAGGCCGGTGCCGGATTATCTCAAGCAACTGGATCAGTCGCCCCAAGGGGTGCGCATCGGCATCGCCAGGGAATATCAGTCGGCCGGTGGGTTGGATGGCCGGGTGAAAGACGCGGTCGATGCGGCGATCCGAAAATATCAGGACCTGGGCGCGAAGATCGTCGAGGTCTCACTTCCGCATACGGAGTACGGGATCGCCGCGTACTACGTGATCGCCCCGTGCGAAGCCAGCAGCAATCTGGCCCGGTACGACGGGGTACACTTCGGGCACCGGACGCACCAGCCGGTGAAAGACATCATCGAGCTGTTCAGCAAATCGCGGGCGGAGGGATTCGGCGAGGAAGTGCAGCGGAGGATCATGATCGGGACCTTCGCCTTGTCGGAGGGTTATTCCAGCAAATATTATCTTCAGGCTTTGAAAACGCGGACGCTGATCAAACGCGATTTCGACGGTGCGTTCGAGAAGTGCGACGTGATCCTCTGCCCGACCAGCCCGACTCCGGCGTTCAAGGCGGGGGAAAAAACCGGGGATCCGCTACAGATGTATCTGTGCGACGTTTTCACGGTGACGTGCAACATCGCCGGCATCGGCGGGATCAGCCTGCCCTGCGGCTTCACCGCCGGCCCCAAGCCGCTGCCGATCGGTTTGCAATTGCTGGGTCCCACGTTCGGCGAAGAAAAGCTGCTGCGCATCGCCCGGATGTATGAAATGGCGACCGAGTGGCACAATCGCCGGCCGCGGCTGAACGGGAATTAAACGATCCGGTTTACGGCGGCGGCGGGTTGAAGAGATAGATCGTGCCGTCGAGAACCTCGAACGGTTGGGTTTTCAGGAAACGATCGTAGATGTCACGTTGGAGTTCGGGCGGCATGTAGGTGCCCTGGAGCGCGACGGCGCTGATCGCGTAGACGGGGGGCAAGCCGGAGGGCGCTATCTCGTCCACTTGTTTAGCGTAGGCTCCAGGCATTGAAACGTAATGGATTCCATAATATCGGGGATCGGGAAGGGCAAATTGGCAAAGATAGAGTTGCCGGTCGGGATGTTCCCGTTGCCAACGGGCCAGCGCGGGGAGGTCTTGGCCCCAGTCGAGGTTGGAATCGCTGAGCAGTCGCAGGCCGCCGCGCGATCCGCCGGCGGCGACGTTGAAAAAGGGGATGTAATCGGGATAAGCCGCGACGGTTTCGGCGATCAGGCCGGCGAACAATAGAACGAGCACGCAGGGTGTGGTTTTGGGCCATCGCCGGCAGGCCTGCGCGGCCATCACGCCCAGGAAAATAAAGAGAAACGGATAGACGGGGAATATGTGCCGCAGTCCAATGTTCAGATTGCCGTGCATCGCGGCGGCCAAATAGATGATCGGCGCGACAACCAGAGCGCAAACGGCCCGCCAATCTCGACGAGCCTCGGCCCAGCGGCGCGCCGATCCGATCCAAAAGGCCACGGCCAGGGCCAAGCCCGTCAGCGTCGCGACAGGCGTCTTAAAAAGCATGGCCAGGGGGAAATAGTACCACCATCCCTGAACGCGAATCTGGCCGCAGAGAAATGCGCGGCGGCCAAGGGAAGTTGCGTAGGTGTAGAGAAATCCGAAGAGCCACGCCTGGGGGAGCAGATGATGCTCATTGACCACTTTGCCGATGCGAACGATCGCATCCGGTTTCCACTGCTTGACCCACTGCGCCAATTGAGCGTTGGAGACTGCGGCAGGCACCGGGCTTTGCCGGAGTTGCATCTCACTTTCAGCGATATCGAGGATCGGTTCCTTGAAGTCGAATTTCACCGTGGGATCAGAACTTGGACCGAAACGGAATCCGTAACAGGCCCAAATCGCGACGTATCCGAACAAGATCGAGGCGGTCAGGAGACCGAGCGAAGCGGCGAATCGTCGGCGACGGGTCGCCAGGGTCCATTTCATGAGCGGCCACGGCGTATCGATGGCGCCCCGGCAAACCAAGGCGATGGCAAGCATTGGGAACGCGAGCAAGCCCGAGAATTTGGTGGTCAGGGCAACGCCGACGAGCAACATGACGGTGGCGCAGCGGAGAAGGGTCGCGCGTTCTCCGAGGAGCCAAACGGCCGCCATAAGCAGGAGGAAAACGAGGGTAATGGGGACGTCATTTTTGACAATCGGTGAATGCGCCAGGAAATTGGGGTCGAAACAGAAGGCGGCGGTGGCGACAACGGCGGCGACGGGCCCGCGCAGCCGCCACGCCCACCAGGCGATGGCCGCGCCCAGCGCGACGCCGATCAACACCATTCGCCGGCGGGCGGCGCCCAGGAGCTTGTCGGCGTCAATGCCGGGGGTTTGATACAAGAGTTTTTCCGAGTACAGGATGGACGCAGCCGGAATAGAATCGAGCATCCGATTCCACTGAGTAGATTGCCTATCCATGGGCAGATCGTTCTTGCTGGTCCCGGCGGCAACGTAATATTTCCAGAGCGGGGGATCTTCGGGATTGCAGCGGAAATCGTCATAGTGGGTCTGGACCCAGGCGGCGATGAAATGAAACGGCTCGTCGAACGCGGCGGATTTATCGAGCCAGGCGAAGGAGGCGATGGTCCAAAACGCGATCAGCGACCCAGCGCACGCCGCCAGGGCGAGCCATTTGCGCCGGGACGAGACCTCAGCAATTCCAGCACGATTCATTGGCTAGGGTGGATTGTACAGATAAACGCAATGGCCAAGAACGGCGATGGGGGTTTGGCTTTCCAACTTCTTGTAAAAATCCTTGTCCCCCTGGGGAAGCCACGGATCCTGCGCCGCCGCGGCGCTGATGGCATAGACTTGGGGGCGCGAATTGACAGGACTTTCGTCTTCCATCGCGTCGCTGCGCGCAAGATTGACGTAGTGAATCCCATAGTAACGCGGCTCGGCTGATCCGGAATAATTGAGAAACAGTTGATACTGAGGACGTTCACGCTGCCACTCGGCCAGTGCGGGTAGGTCCTGTCCCCAATCCACGTTGGAGGCGCCGAGAATCCGCGGCCCATTTTGCCAACCTCCAGCGGCAATGTTGAAAAAAGGAATGTAATCGGGATAGGCGCAATAGGTTTCGCAAACCAACCCCAAGAGGAGAAGCGAAACGAGAACCGTTGCCGGCCGGCGAAATCGCCGCAGTCCATGGGCGGCGGTGATGCCGAGAAAGATAAACAGAAATGGATATACCGGAAGAACGTGCCGAATGCCCAGATTCAGGTGAGAACTCATGGCAACGGCCAGGTATAGGATTGGCAGTAGCAGCAGCGAAAAGACGTTCCACCATTGAGGCGATGACCCGCGGTGAGATATCCAATAAACCGAGGCGATAACGAAGGCGACAAGAGTCGCCAAGGGTGTTTTGACGGCCATCGCGATCGGGAAGTAATCCCAGCGGCCATTCATATAGGATTCCCCCAATAAAAATGCCGCGCGGCCGGGGGCGGTGCCGTAGGTGAAGAGAAATCCGTCTATCCAGGTCTGGGGCAGCAGGTGATGCTTGCCGATCCAAAACAGCAGAGGAAAAATAGCGCCGGGTTTCCAATGGTCGGTCCATCGCCGGAGTTGTTCGGCCGGCAAGGAAAATTTGTTGTAGAAATCAAAGGCCTCGTGTTTCGAGGCGATCCGCAGCAGTTGGCCGAAATCGAAAAGTTGACTCCGATCCGTGCTGGGACCATAGCGAAAGCGATAACACGCCCAGATAAGAAAGTAAGAAAAAGCGCAGGAAACCACGGTGAGGCAGCCCGCCACGGCCAGCCGTCGAACGCGGCTTTGAACCACCCATTTAAGAAAGGGCCAGGGTTCGGGAAGAAGAGCGCGAAGGGTCAGTGCCAGTCCCATGAGCGGAATGGCCAGGACGCCGGAAAACTTCACGGTCACCGCCGCTCCCATCGCCAGCGACATGGCGGCCCAACGAAGCGGCGTGGCGCGCCGACCGACGAGCCAGATGGCCATCATGAGCAACAGCAAAACGAGAGTGATCGGCACGTCATTTTTGACGAGTGGGGAATGAGCCAGGAAATTCGGGTCGAAACAGAACGCGGCCACCGCGACGATGGCGGCCCTGGGCCCGCCCAATTTCCAAGCCCATGCCGCGATCGCCATCCCCAGCACCGCACCCAGAATGAGCATCCTGATTCGCGCGGCGGCAATCACGGCATCCGGGTCATTCCCGGAAGTGAAATAGAATACGCTCTTAAAAAAAGCTCCGGACGTATTGTTATCCAGAAGCAGTCCATCCCAAAGTAAGCCCGAGGTTTGAACCCGAAGTTCGCTCGCGGAGGTGCCGAGTGTCAGGTAGTAGCGCCACAGCGGCGGGTCTTCCGGATCGCAGCGGAAATCGTTGTAATGCACCTGAAGCCAAGCACCCATGAAATGAAGGGGTTCGTCGTAAGTCGCGCATTTGCCGCGCCATGCGGTCCATCCCGTTATGAAAAAGACAACGAGCAGGCCGGCGATAATCACAACGAAAGGAATCGAGGTTGCTTTTCGGTTGGACATTCTCGCCAAGTAAGGTTCAATTTGAAGCCCGGCCGGCCTGGAGCAGATCCAAAGGTTGCGCCAGGGCGGCATCCAGAGCCGGCCAGAGACTGGCGGCCAGCGAAACCACCACCACCGACAGGCAACCGGCAGCGACGATTCCCCAGGGGACCTGCATGGGGGGTGCGTACCCGAGCACGGCGCCGCTGAGCTTTCGCGCGTCGATGCTGATCTCCAATCCGGCCGCAAGGCCGAGCGCCACGCCGACCAGGCCCAGCATGGCGGCCTCGGCCAGGATCAGGCGGAGCAGATCGCCGCGCCCCAGGCCGATGCTGCGCAGAACGCCGAATTGCCATCGGCGCGATCGGACGGAGGCCATGATGGTGTTGGCGACGCCGAGGGAAGCCAGCGCCATGGCGGCGACGGCGATGGTGCTGATCAGATCGAGCAGACGATAGAACGCGCTTTCGATGACGTATTTGATTTGCCGCACATCGCCGGCAATCAGGCCACGGTCGCCCAGGTCCTTCTGGACGTTTTTGAGCAGGTCGGTTTTATCAATTCCTCCCTGAAGATCGGCGGCGAACAGGCGAGCGCCGGTGACGCCGAAATCCCTCTTTGCGTCGTCGATGGAGCCGAACACGCTTCCCACCGTGCGCTGATCGAGAATGTGGCCGAGATCGAACATGGTGATCAGAACGTCCGCGCCGGGCGACCAGACGTTGGCGCAAATGGTGTAGCTCTGCATGCCGTTGACGGTGGTCAGCAGATTGAACGTATCGCCGATCTTCAGGTGGTGGGCTTGACGGAATTCGTCGGTGACGATGATCCTGCGGGGCTTTTTCATTTCCTCGGCGGCGCGGGCCTCGGCGGCGGCCTGCCGGTCGGGAGGAAGCGGATTGCCGTTGTCGTCGCGGAAATCCAGTTGGATCATGTTCAGCGCTTGCCGGGGATCGACGCCGAAGAACATCGTACCGACGTTCCGGCCGGAAAGCAGGGAGGCGATGAGGAGATTGCTTTTGCTGTCGCCGGCGGGCGTGGTGACGACGACGGGCATGAGGGTTCCGGGCGTGATGCCGGGAACGGCGGCCAGGGTTTTCTGGTCCTGCCAGGAGATCAGGTCCGGACTCCAGATAAAAATGTCGGGGAACTTGTCGGGGACTTGCCAGCCGCCGATTTCCGTGTGGCCCTGAACCTGCATGGCGACAAGGGTCGCCAATCCGACACTGAGGGCGGCGCCGGTTCCGGCGGCGCGCCAGATGCCGGTGCTGAGCTGCTGCCGCAAGAGCCTGGCGGGAACGGCCAAGCCGACGGCCATCAGCGGCGCGACGGCCCGTTCGACGAACCAGACCACCGACGGCGCCAGCAGAAAAAAACCAAAGATGACCCCCGGCAATCCAACGGCAAAATGTCCGAAAAATCGCAGGGTCTGCGCGGCATTGAGCGGATCGGGATATCCGGCGGTTTGCAGGAGTCGCTCGACGGGGCCGAAGAAGATCAGGGGATCGAGCGAAATCAGTATCAGGCCGAGAACGGCCCAGCGAATCCTCGGCCGGCCGGCGGAAGGGCCGGCGAAGGCGTTCATGGCCTCCAGCGGACTGATGCGGGATGCCCACCAGGCGGGAAGAGCGCTGGCCGCCAAGGCCGTGGCGAGCGACCCGCCGGCCGCGAAGGCCATCCCGGTAAAATTGAAGATCACGCCAGCGGCGAACAATTCCGTGTAGCGGTGGTAGAGCAGCCGCATCCACAGCACGCCGAGCGGAATGCCCGCGGCAATTCCCAGACCGGCCAGGACGAATCCCTCAAGGGTGACCAGTAGAAAGACCTGCGATCGGACGGCGCCGACGGCGCGGAGCATCGCCAAGGTCCGCTGCCGTTCGGTGACGCCCATGCTCAGGGCGGAAAAAATGACGAACATGGCGGTGAGCATGGAAACCATTCCGCCGAGATAGGCGGCCATCTGAACGCCGCGGAGATTCTTTTCCAGATCGCCGGCATTTTGCCGCCGCATGCGCAGCTGGAGGCTGGGATCGACTTGCGCCAGGCGGGCGGTCCAGCGTTTCTGGAAGGCGTCGAAATCGGCCTTGCCGTGGAGATTGACGCTGATGCTGGAAACGAGCGGGGGATTGTCCTGAGCGGTGAAATGCTGCAGCGTCTCCATGGGAAGATAAATCGTGGCTCCCCGCTGGGCGAAGAAAACCGGCTTATGGACGATGCCGATGACCCTGACGCGGAGCGAAGACGTGTGAAGCCCGGGAAGGTCGAGGCTGTCGCCGACTTTGACGCCCATTTGCTCCGCGGCGACCTGGTCGAGAACGGCGTCGTTGCCGATGGAGGCGTTGAACCATTGGCCGTCGATGAGATCGAGGGATTGGATCGTTTTGTCGTCGGGCCTGCGAACGCCGATCAGCTCGACGTAGATTTTTCGGGAAGGCAGTGCGCCGGCGGCAAGCCTTTCGGGGCTGCGCGCCGGGCCGGCGTGGTCGGCGGCACGGTCCATTTCGCGGTCGGATTCCAAGCGCCCGGAGACCTGGCGCACGTCCGGATCGGCCAGAAGCTGTTTGACCAGATTCTCCGGCACGACCCCCTGAATCTCGTCGGTGGAGGTAATCATCGCGTCGGCGGCGCCCATGTATCGGTCGAGGAATTTCAGGGCCGCGCCCTGCATGGATTTGTATCCGCTGGTCACGGCGACGACGAGGCTGACCGACAGGGCGATCGCCGCCACCGTCAGCAGCATCCGGATCCTGCGGACTTTGAAGTTGGAGATGGCCAGGCGAAGAAGAACCATGGTGGTTGGTCATTTGTCATTTGTCGTTGGTCATTTGTAAAGGCGTGGGCGATTTCATGCCAGGCTATCGGCATATTTGGCGGCCAATCCATGGCCGTCCATGCCATCGGTCGCAAAATGGGTCAGAATCTGCCCGTCGCGAATGACGGCGACTTCCTGGGCGTAGGCGCCGATCACCGGTTCGTGAGTGACCATGACGATGGTTTTTTTGTGGATCGCGACGAGATCGCGAAGCAGTTCGCAAATGGAACGGGAATTGGCGCTGTCCAGGTTGCCGGTAGGCTCGTCGGCGAGGATGACGGCGGGATCGGCGGCCAGTGCGCGGCCGATGGCGACGCGCTGCTGCTCCCCGCCGCTGAGGGAATCCGGACGATGAGTGCGGCGGTCGGCGATGCCGAGGGTCTCCAAAAGCTCCTCCACCTTGCGGCGCACGGGCCGGCCATTGGTTCCTTCCAACATCAGCGGCAACGCGATGTTCTCCTCGGCCGAGAGGGTCGGAATGAGATTGAACGACTGAAAGACCAGACCGATGTTTCGCCGGCGAAACATGGTGAGTTGGCAATCGGGCATGTGGGCCAAATCCTCGCCGTTGATGCGGACGCTGCCGGAGTCCGGCCGGGCCAGGCCGGCCATCAGGTGCAGGAGCGTGCTCTTGCCCGATCCGCTGGCACCCATGATGGCCAGGAACTGACCCCGGGGCACCTCCAGGTCGATGCAGGCCAACGCGGTGACGGTCCGGTCGCCCTGGCGAAAGGTCTTGGTGACTTTTTCAACGGACAGCGGATGCATCCTGCTCCAGCAACGAAGAAACGAAGCACGACTATAGCGGGGCAAACAACCGCGCCAAGCCATCCCCCGACACGATTCCCGGACAAGGACCTCGCACACTTCACCGGCCAGGATCAGTTCGCAATTATTACCATATCATCTGACGTTACATCTTGTTACGTCAGATCATGTTTTGAGGGAACCATTCGCCGGTTGAATCATTTAATTTTGTACATTGCCGGTTTTGTTGATGCCGGTTTATTTTTCAGGAGTTGATTGGAGCGTTGCCCAACAGGCATGGCCGCGGGTGAGCGGGCGTGCTTGGGGGAAGCCTTTCTATGATCGATCTCCTTAATGCAGGCGAGCGCCAAGTGGCCATGGATTGTCCGTCTCCCGAAGCAAAGATATCCTCGCTGGAGCCGAGCGAGGATCACTATCAGCAACTGCTCCAAAGCCTCAAGGAAGCGCGATCGGCTTTGGAGGAGGCCAGGGAATCCGCCGAAGCCGCCAACCGCTTGAAGGACCGCTTTTTCGCGGTATTGAGCCATGAGTTGAGGACGCCGCTGACGCCGGTTCTGATGGCGTTGGCGGCGATTGAGGCGGGTCCGGAACTGCCGCCCGGCGTGCGCGACGACATCGCCATGATCCGGCGGAACGTGGAACTGGAATCCAAATTGATTGACGACCTTCTGAAGCATATTTTCAACGCGTTCGAGCAGGGGAATGCGGAAGCGGCCCGGCAATTCGGGGGGTTGGGATTGGGACTGGCGATTTCCAAGGCCCTGGTTGAACTGCATGGAAGTAAAATTTGTGTCCAAAGCGGTGGAGCGGGAACGGGGTCGGTATTTACAATTGAACTGCCCGCACTGGAGGCAACCATGGAAAACGCCGCAACGGGAAAGTCCGCCCAGGCCGATGCCCGCCGGGCGCCGCTTCGGCTGCTGGTGGTGGAGGACCATGCCGACACGGCCACGATGCTCGCCAAGCTGCTGGGTTCGGCCGGATATTCGGTGAAGACGGCCGCCAGTGCGGCCGGGGCGCTGGAGTTGGCATCGAGGGAGCCGTTCGATCTGCTCGTCAGCGACATCGGCTTGCCGGATGCCACGGGCTATCAACTCATGCGGCAAATCAAGGAGCGTTACGGCACGAACGGCATCGCCATGAGCGGATACGGCATGGATGAGGACATCCGTAAGAGCCGCGAGGCGGGATTCAGCGATCACCTGGTAAAGCCCATCAGTTTCGCGCAGCTCGACCAGGCGATACACCGACTGTTGGGATGCGGAAAACAGCCGCCTTTGCTGTGAGCATTGAAAAAAGCCCACGGATGGCTATCCGCGGGCTTCTTCTCTCCGGATGGGAATCGGTTATTCCGTTTCCAGGGCTGCCAGGCGGGCGCGGGCGTCGATCAGCGTGGGATCGCAGGCGAGCGCTTTCTGGTATTCGGCCTTGGCTTCGGCCTTGCGGCCATCCTGCTGATAAATGCTCGCCAGGTTGTAGTGGATTTGGGCCTCGGTCAGGACGGGAGTCCACATGCGAACGGCTTCCTGAATCTTGTTCTGGTGGGCCAGGAACAGGCCGTAATTCGAGCGGCACGGCACGTTATTGGAGTCCTTGGCGATGCCGTTCTGATAGGCGGCCTCGGCCAGCTTGGGGGAGCCGGCCAGTTCGTAGCAGTAGCCGAGATTGCCGTAGGCGTATCCCGCGTCGCCGCTGGCGGCAACGTAACGCTTCCAAATCTCGAGGGATTTGTCGTAGTCCTTCTGAACGGCGTAAATCACGCCCAGTTGATAGAGCGCCGGCAAATGCTTGGAATTGATGTCCAGAGCGGCGTTATATTGGCGGATCGCGTCGCTTAAATTGCCCTGGGCTTCGTCCAGTTGCCCGGCGGCAAATCGGGTGTTGGCGTTCAACGCGGGTATCGGGGCCTCGGTGATCTTCGCATTCTGCGAGCTCATCTTCTGGGCGTCCGACGGCGTCAACCCCGAAATGGAGGCGCCGTTATGATGGCTGCTGCAAGCGCAAAGAAAAATCGACAGGCCGAATAGTGTGATGACTTTGTTCATATACGCTTTCCTTCGGTCAAACGATGCGGCAAGTTAAGCAACGAGGTCAAAGCTTGACGGTTGTATCGGCTATTGCTGATATGCCGTGAAGGCAGAACGGCGAAAAGCCGGCGAATCCGGATTATCGGACGGAAAACAATTGATAATGGACAATGGACAGTGGACAATTATCCATTATCCATTATCCATTATCCATTAATAACTTATGCCAACACACGTCGGAAAACAGGAATATAATCCGTCAGTTCATTGGCTGGCTGTGATCACGGCGGCGGCGACGTTTCCGCTGATCTTCATGGGCGGGCTGGTGACCAGCCACCAGGCGGGCATGTCCGTGCCGGATTGGCCCAATTCCTGGGGATACAACATGTTCACCTTCCCCCCGAGCAAATGGGTCGGCGGGATTTTCTTCGAGCATACGCATCGACTGGCCGGAACAGCAGTGGGATTCCTGACCATCCTGCTTGTGGCGGCCGCGTGGACGACGGATCGGCGGAGATGGGTGCGATGGACGGCCGTCGCGATCCTCCTGGCGGTATGCGTGCAGGGGACGATCGGCGGCCTGCGCGTTGTGCTCAGCGACCGAGATCTGGCCATCGTTCATGGAATCGCCGCCCAGTTGTTCTTCTGCTTCATTGCCGCGTTCTGCGTGATGAGTTCCCGATTCTGGACCGAGGGACGAAACGTCACGCCGCTGCCTGCCGTGAGAAAAGTCCTGGTTGTGGCGCTGGCAACGTTGGCTATCCTCCTGGCTCAACTGATCGTGGGGGCCATCATGCGGCTGTGCGACGCGGGGCTGGCGATTCCCGATTTTCCAACCAGCTACGGCCACCTGCTGCCCCCGACACACATCGATGCCGCCTTTCGTCAAGCGGCGATCCATCAATATGGGATGGACCTGGGCCTCAATCGCGTGACGCTGTTCCAAATCTGGATTCATTTCGCCCATCGCATCGGGGCGACGCTGGCGACGATTTCGGTGATCGCCCTGGCCACGACGATTCTGCTCCGCCTGCGGCCGCAGCCGGCGTTCACCCGGCCGGCATGGATCATTCTGGCGTTGCTGGTGATTCAGGTGACCTTGGGGATTCTGACGGTGCTGCTTCGCAAGCCAGCCGACATCGCCTCGCTGCACGTGGCTGTGGGCGCGCTGCTGCTGGTGATGAACTGGATCATCGCGGTGCGCGCCATCGGAGTAATGCGGGCATCGCGGGCTGCCGAGATAAACCACGGGACGACTCACTTCTCCGTGGCGTAATCCATCGAACTCTTTGCACGCCCCGCAAATTTCCGGCGAGGATTATTTACCGCCCGCTTCGCTAGAGATCGCCGAGGACGCGGAGAAATGCATTTATTGCCACAGATGCAGACCGATGGACACGGATGAAATGCAAGGAATTTTGTCTTGAGTTATCTGCGTCCATCTGATTTTCATCTGTGGCAATTATCCCCTCTTTTTGTCTCGGCGATCTCCGCGATCTCTAGCGAAGCGGGCGGTAAATCTGATTTCGTTAATCGATTTCGCGCGATTTTGGCTGATATTTGGGGGCAGTGACAACGTCGCGGTTTTTGATAGCGCCAGGGCCGACGGTGTCACTGTCACCGACGCCGTTTCGGGACTTTTTACCCGAGCGTGGAGCGGGAGAAAGTGCGACGGTAGAGCGCCCTCTATATCTATAGCCGGAAGGTGAAGGTTTTAGTCGCATATTTGGGAAAACGGGGATTTTTTGGAATTATTTTTTGCGGAAGTACAGGATTGGGGCGGGGAACTTCATTATGCGGGCAAGTTGGACTAGAATCCCCCGCTTCCCATGAATTCGGCCACGAACATCTGCGAATTGTCCCCGGCGAGTTCCGGGACGTCCTGGCGGGACGTTTGCGAGCTGGTGAAGCCGCGGATGAATCTGCTGATCCTGGGAACGACGACGGTGGGGTTTTCCATCGCGGCAAAGACAACCGAGCAATGGATGCGCTTGCCGCACGCCCTTGTGGGAACGGCGCTGTGCGCGGCCAGCGCGGCGATTCTCAATCAGCTTTTGGAGAAGGAATACGATGGCCGGATGCGGCGAACGGCGCATCGGCCGCTGCCGATGGGAAGGATTTCCGCCGGGCAGGCGCTGGCGCTGGGCGTGGCGGCGGGGTTGCTGGGGGGATTGTATTTGCTGCTGTTCGTGAACCGGATGACGGCATTGTTGGGCACGGCGACGTTAACGAGCTACGTGCTGATTTACACGCCGCTGAAGCGCGTGACGACGCTGAACACGATCGTGGGTGCGATTCCCGGGGCGGTGCCGCCGATGATGGGATGGACCGCGGTGACGGGGTCGCTGGCGCCGCCGGCGCTGGCGCTATTCGGGATTCTTTTCGTTTGGCAAATCCCGCATTTCCTGGCGATCGCGACGTTGTATCGGGAGGATTATCGGCTCGGGGGCTTCAAGATGTTGCCGGTGGACGATCCGCAATTGCGCCGCACGGGAAGGCAGATGGTGTTGTACAGTGCTGCGTTGTTGCCGGTGAGTTTGCTGCCGGTCATGGATCGGGTTGCGGGGAGGGTGTACACGGTATCGGCGGTGGTGTTGGGGGTGACGTTCTTCGCCTTCGCGTTATCGTGCGCGACCCGGCACAGCCGGGGCGAGGCTCGAAAACTGTTCTTGGCATCCATCCTCTATCTGCCGGTGCTTCTGGCGGTTTTGATGATGGATCAGACTTGAATCTCCGAAAGATGAACCACAGAGAGCACAGAGGACACAGAGGACACGGAGAAAGGCTGATTTACCAGATTTTTCTCTGTGCTCTGGGTGTCCTCTGTGTTCTCTGTGTCAGTTTTTTGGCGAGCGGTTGCGGCCGACAGGAGGCGGAAGAAACGCGTGCCGCGGCGACCGGGAACGGCATTATCAAGGGACGGGTTGTTTTCCTGGGAGCGCCGCCGGAGGAGAAGATCATTGCGGGATCGCCGATGGTTCAGGATGAATCCATTGTGGTCGGAACCGGGCGGGGATTAAAAAACGTGATCGTGTATTTGAAGGATGCCCCCGCGTCGGCGTCCGCATTGCCGGCGCCGGCGGTGCTGGACCAGGTGAAATGCGTTTACGTTCCGCACGTGCTGGCCGTTCAGGCGGGGCAGGTTCTTCGGCTGAAATCGAGCGACGCCGTGTTGCATAACGTGCATTTGAAATGCCTGGTGAACCCGGATGCGAATTATGGATTCAACGGCATCGGGCAACAGGACATCACGCTTTCTTCGCCGGAAGCGCCCTTTGCGGTGAGGTGCGATGTGCATCCTTGGATGAGCGCGTGGATCGGGGTTTTTGACAATCCGTGGTTCGCGGTCACCGGAGACGACGGAAGTTTCACGATCGAACACGTGCCGCCGGGGCAATATACCCTGGTGGCCTGGCAGGAAACGCTTCCGCAGCAGGAGCAACAGATCACGGTCCAGGCCGCGGGGCAGACCGAAGCCGGTTTCACCTTCGAGGCCCCGTGACCGTAGCTGGATCAAAGTCCGGGTCTTGGCCGCAATCTGTCGTCGAGATCGAGCAACTGAGCCACAGCTACGGACCGCGGGCGGCGCTGGTGGACTTGTCGCTGCACGTGGACCGGGGCGAAATCTTCGGCTTTCTGGGTCCCAACGGAAGCGGCAAGACGACGCTGTTTCGCATCCTTTGCACGCTGATCGCGGCTGAGCCGGGGAGGGTGAAGATTCTGGGGATGGACCTGGCGCAAAATTGCCGGGAGGTTCGCCGGCAGATCGGGGTGGTATTCCAATCACCGAGCCTGGATAAGCAACTGACGGCCGAGATCGGAATTGTCGAAGCGAATCGACCGCCTGCTGGAACGGGTAAACCTGCTGGACCGCCGGCACGAGCGGGTGGAGCGGTTTTCCGGCGGGATGAGGAGGCGGGTCGAACTGGCCAAGGGAATGCTGAATCAACCCAATCTTCTGCTGCTGGATGAGCCGAGCACCGGTCTGGACCCGGCGGCGCGGATCGAGCTTTGGAGACTGCTGAAGGAGATTCAGCAAAACGACGGCGTCACGGTGCTGCTGACGACGCATTTGATGGATGAGGGGGACCGATGTTCGCGGCTGGCGATTCTGGACCGAGGCCGGTTGGTAGCGTGCGATACTCCGGCGGCGATGAAAGAGCGAATTGGCGGAGACGTGATCAGCCTGACGACCCGCGAGCCGCAACGCGTCGCCGGCATCCTCAACGACAAATTTCAGCTTGCGACGGAAACCGTGGATGGCACGGTCCGTCTGGAGCGCAAGCGCGGGCACGAATTCGTGCCGCAACTGATCGAATCGCTGCCGGGCCTGATCGATTCGGTGTCAGTCGGCAAGCCGACGTTGGAGGACGTGTTCATTCACGTCACGGGACGATATTTTCGGGATGATGCGCCGTGAAATTCACGCTCTTGCCGAGATGGGAAATCTTCACCACGACGTTGGCGGCGACGATTTCCAGCGTGCTTTCGTCCACGAGCGTGACGCCGGGGTGAAGAGAGTAAAAGACCTGCTTGCCCTGGCGGCGATTGGCAATCACGTTGTTGCCCCGCAGCAGACCGAGATGATGGCTTACCGTGGGCTGTGGAAGCCCCAATTCTTCGCAAAGGGAAGAAACGTTTCGTTCACCCCTGGCCAGGGACAAAAGAACGTTCAAACGCGTCTTATCGGATAAAAGTCGGAAGAGGGAAACGAGCTGATCCAATTCCTGGTCCAGAGCCATGGCATCCAGCAACGACATACAGTCTCCCGCATTGGCTGATGTGAATTCATGGCGGTTGGTGTAAGTATA
>JBEKIV010000027.1:0-32236 GCA_050011595.1 Tepidisphaeraceae bacterium | reverse complement strand
CGTCAAACGCCGGCCCAAGTCGTACGCTTTGCTGAACAGACCCAGGCAGGCAATGCGAAAAGCTCTGAAAAACCAGGCAAAGGGAGCCTAACTAAATGGCATTAACTCCCGACCCCTTTGAACGTTCCGACCCCTTTGAACGTTCAGCCTGCTTTCCGAGCGCTCCGAGTGCGTTGCCGTTGCGTGTCCAACGCCATTTCGATTTTCTTGGCCGTTTCTGGATCGGCGGTATGCTTGGCCCTTTCCAGCCGGTTGATCGTCTCGATCCGCACGCCTGCTCTGCGAGCCAGTTCGGCTTGCGACCATCCGCGCGCCCTTCGCTGGACGATCAATTTTCTGGCCAACGACGCGCGGGCATATTCCAGCGCCGGCACGTTTCCATCGGCATCCGGCTTGGGCAGCGGTGGAAGGTCCTTTTCGCGCACCGCCGCGGCGCCGGCCGAGGCAATTAGTAGCCGGCTGTATTCCGATTCCTCGACGACCATGTATCGCCGGCCATCAATCATCAGTTGTCCAATTGCCATGGCAGAACCTCCTGGCGTTCAGTCGTAAAATTTGTCGCGCTTTCCGATCTTCTCGATTGTCACCACATCCGCCGCAACAATGAACTGCGCCCGGTGATCGCCCATCCGGATGCGGTAACGCCCCTTGAGGATACCCCTCAGCGGCTTGGCCCCACTTACGCGCGGTCATTCGATCAGCCGCTCGACGATCTTCTGCACCTGGGCATTGAGATGGATCGGCAGCGCGTCCAACTGCTTCCTTGCCTCCGTGCTTAGAACCACTTTCGGCACGGTCCGACTTTATGTTATATGACACGCCGTGTCAATTGATCGCCTACAACATCCGCGCATCTATCGCCGCGACGAGGTCGTCGAAGTCGGGCAAACCGTCGTGGCGTTGGCCGTTTATGAAGAACGTCGGAGTGCCGTTGACGCCGCTGCGCACGCCGCCGAGGAAATCGGTCTTTACGCGGGGCGCGTATTCCCGGTTCATCAGCGCCTTGCCAAGGTCCGGGGTGGACAGGCCCAGGCTTTGGGCCAGTGCCAGGAAAAGAGGCTCGCCCAATTCGTCTTGATTCTCGAAGAGGCCGTCGTGCATTTCCCAGAATCGGTTTTTTGCCGCCGCGAATTCGGCCGCCTCGGCCGCGCCTTCCGCGTTCGGATGCATTTCACTCAGCGGGAAATTCCGAAAGACAAACTTCAGTTGCTTGCCGAAATGTTTTTGTATGCGCTTGATGATTGGATAGGCATGGCCGCAGTGCGGACACTCGTAGTCTCCGTATTCCAGTAAAGTGACCGGGGCATCTTCGTCGCCCCGGATGTGATCGGTTGCCGTCACCGGCACTTTCAGGATGGCCATGGGCTTGACCTCTATTTAGGCATTTCTTCCAGCGCCTGCAGAATCCCATCGGCGCCGGGATTGACGGCCACTGGCGAACAGTAACTCCAGAAGATTTTTCCCTTGCGATCGATGACGAACAGGGCGCGTTCGCAAAATCCGTCGCCGTCCCGGTACGCGCCGTATTTCCTGGCGACCTCGCCTTTTGGCTCGTAATCAGCCATGAGCGGGAAATGAAGATGGCGGTCCTTTGTGAACGCCTCATGACACCAGACCCCGTCAACCGAAATGCCGAGCAATTCCGCCCCGTGTTTTTGGAACTCCGCAAGAATCTCGTTGTATAGCGACATCTGGTCGCCGCACACCGGGCTGAAGTCGGCCGGATAGAACGCGAGAATGACGGGCCGCCCGCGCAGCTCGCTGAGCGACAGCTTTTGATCGGGAGTGACGTGCAGCGAGAAGTCCGGAGCCACGGTTCCCGGTTGCAGAATCTGAGCCATCTTTCGCCTCTCTGCGGAGAATGAAGGGCGCGGCAAAGGATTTCACGTATCCAATGGGCCGAGCAGTTTGCCGTAAGTTTAGTCGTGTCGCCGGCGGTCTTTCCACCCAAAAATGCAACAGCCGCCTATCGGGCAGACGCGCTTGTGCGCAGTCCGGGGCACGGTAAAATCGCCGAATCCAATCCACGGCGGCCGTGGGCCAAGGGAAATTCCGTTCACACGGGAAATTCCGGATAAGGATTCCCGGCATGGGCCTCAAAAGAGCGTTTCGACGAGCGATGAAATCGTGGGGATATGAGCACGTCAATCCCAAGGCGTACAACCAGGACGGGCTGCAAAGCGTGCACGATCATTCGTTCATGGACGATCCGCGCTTTGCCGCGGCGTACGCCCGCGGCGTGAAGGCGACGAACGAAGATTACCATTGGCATTGGCGCGTGCACATCGGGTTATGGGTGGCGGCGGCTGCCGCAAAACTCGAAGGCGATTTCGTCGAGTGCGGAGTGAACAAGGGATTCCTCAGCTCCGCGATCATGCAGTACCTCGATTGGGACCACATGAACCGGACTTTTTATCTTCTGGACACGTTCAGCGGACTGGACGAGCGATATGTATCTGCGCGGGAGAAAGCCGGCGGGGCGCTCGAACGCAACAAATGGCTGGAAACGGGCTTTTACGTCAGCGGGGTGGAATCCGTCAAGGCGAATTTCTCGCAGTGGCGAAATGTGCGAATCATCCAGGGCGCGGTGCCGGAGACTCTTGGGCAGGTCCAAGCCACCAAGGTCGCTTACCTGCATCTGGACATGAACTGCGCGGCGCCGGAAATGGCGGCGGCGGCGTATTTCTGGCCCCGGATGGCCGAGGGCGGATTCATTCTTCTGGATGACTATGCCTACAAAGGCTACAAACCGCAGAAAGACGCGACGGACGAATTCACCCGTTCAAAGGACGTGGCCGTCCTTTCCCTGCCGACGGGACAGGGACTTATCGTGAAGCCGCCCGGGGGGAGGTAAAAGTGACGCGAACCGCGCACGGGCTTCAATGCCTGCGGAAGAAGCAAACGTAGGTCAAGATTGCCAGGGCATTGACCAGCGTCACGATGCCGGCCTTGCCGAGCATTTGCCGAACGATCGCCGGGCAGGCGCCGAGCGGGGCGTTGATCCACACCAACGGCTTGAGATAAATCGGAACGTAGTCCGGGTCTTGCACGGCCTGGGCATCGGCGGCGGGGGGATTGGCGGCCGGGGAATTGGTGGGGGGCGCATCGACCGATTCAAACCCCGCGGCTTCCAGCAGCGCCGCTCGCTCATCCTGCGCCGGTGGGGCGGGCTCGGCCGGCGGCGCGGGTTTGGCCGGCTCCGCCGGCGCGGGATTCGGCGATTCAAACCCCGCCGCCTCCAACAGCGCCGCGCGCTCCGAGCCTTCCGTAACCACCTCGGCACTGGCGGCAGTTTCCGCCGCCGCCGGCGTTGCGGGTGCGGGGGGGGTGCCGTCGGATTCCGCTAGAAGCCGGTCGATCTCGCTGGAGGCCAATTGGGAGAGCAGTTCGTCGGTGCTGTTTGCGGTTGCCTGTGCCATCGGAATCCTTCCTGGAAGCAAAAGCCAATCGGCTTTTATCGCGCGTCCCTGCGCATACTTCGGACAGGTCTTTGCCCAGCATAACCATGCCGATCCGCCAAAGCAACGCCTGGCGTTGCCGTTGGCGCCAAACCGTCCGATAATCCCCGGACATGCGGCGGATTCTGGTGCCCAAAACGATCGTCGGCCGGATCGATCTCGCCGGCCCGCAGGCCCATCATCTTCGCGACGTCCTGCGTCTGGCCGCCGGCGCGATCGTCGAAGTTTTCGACGAAACGGGGACCAGGGGCCGCGGACGGATCGTGTCCATCACGCCCGTCGGCGTCAGCGTCGAAGTCGATGAAATCGCCCGCGCCGGCGCCGACGGACCGAGCCTGACGATCGCCGCCGCCGTCCCCAAGGGCGCTCGCGCCGATTGGATGATCGAAAAACTCAGCGAGCTGGGCGTGGACACGCTGGTTCCCCTGTCCACCCGGAGAAGCATCGTTCTTCCGCGGGGTTGCAGTAAACAAGACCGCTGGCGGCGACTGGCCGCCGAGTCCGCAGAGCAATCCGCCCGCACCGGCGTCATGCGCATCGAACCCCTGACCGAACTGCCCGTCGTCATCGAGCGGGCCAAAGCCGCCGGTAGCGCCCTCTGGCATTTGTCGCTCGATGAAGATGCCGTACCGATTCTCCAATTGATCTCGGCGCTGGGTAGGGGGTTAATTGGCGCGTCTGCAGGTCGTACGGCGGGCAAGCCCGCCGGCTACACGAGGGAAGTGAATCAACAGCCGGCGTTGATGGTGCTGGTGGGTCCGGAGGGTGGCTGGAGCACCGACGAAGCCGACGCCTTCCGCGCTGCCCGAATCGTGCCGGTTCGTCTGACGCGAACGATCCTGCGGGTGGAGACCGCCGCCATCGCCGCCGCCGTGGTCATTCAATCCGCCTTGACGCTCACGCTCCCGGCCGCGACCATCCTCGCGGAGGCTTTGCCTACCGCTTCCGATAACCCAAGGAAATCCTCTTGAGCCAGTATCCCTATTCACCCTCGCCGTATTTGCCGCCGATGATCGATCCCCGGGCCTGGGCGATGTCCCAGCCCCACGCCGCCGGCCGCGCCGCCGGACTCTGGCAGTTGGTCCTGGGCGCCATTATTTTGCTCTCCGGAACCTGCTTCGGCTCTCTGGCCCGGGTCCTGCCCGACGACGTCATGCTGCAAGCCGTTCGCCAACAGCAAACCGAGCTTCCTCCGATCGAGGGTTTCACTCCCATCCAGGAAATCCGCATGCTGACAATGGTTGGCTCGGCGATGATGATAGGGGCGGGGGGGCTACTGCTGATTTTCGTTATTTTCGTTCGCCGCGGCGGAAAAATCTCCATCGTTTGCTCGATTGTTCTCAACGGCCTCATCGCGTTGCTCTTACTCATGAATTTCGTGTCGGGGCTGCGGCAGGCCGCCGTCAATCCGAAGGCAATCCTTCCGCTGGCGCTGTTCGGCGGCTTGATCGCCTTGTGCGTGATCACTCTGGTCAAGCTGGTCGCTGCATTCCAATCGGCCGGCCCCGCCCAAATGCAGGCGATGCAGCAGGCCTATTACTGGATGATGCAACAACAGCAGGCCCCCGGAGGATACGGCCAGCAAGGCTATGGATATGGGCAAACCCCGCCGCCGCCGCAGCAGCCCACCGCGCCGCCGCCTCCGCCGCCGCCGGATGGCAAAGGATGAGAAATCATTGCCGATTGCCAATTGGCAATCGGCAATCTCATTCGATCTTGAGCGATCTCGAAAAATAATCCTGCTTCATCGCCCGCTTGGCCAGCGCCAGCGTTTCTTCCGCCAGTACGTTGGCGCGGCGCGTTCCCATTCGCAGGGCGTCCAGAACGTCGTCCGGCCTCGATTCGTATTGCTTCCGGCGGGATCGGATCGGCTCGATCAGCGCTTCCAGAACCTCCACGAGCTTGCGCTTGATCGCCACGTCCCCGACCTTGCCGGCGCGATAGGCCTCCTGGTGCTCGGCCACCCACGCCTTGTCGGGGTTGAACGTCTCGTGAAAAATCCACAGCGGATTGTTCTGCACCGTTCCCGGATCGGTCGCCCGGATGCGCTTGGGATCGGTGTACATCGCCATCACTTTTTTCTGCACGACGTCCGCCTCGTCCGACAGGGAGATGGCGTTGTTGAGCGACTTGCTCATCTTCAGCAGTTCACCGTCCGGTCCCGGCGCTCCGGTGCCGACCAGCCGGCGAACGCGGCCCAGTTTCGGCTCGAGGATCGGAAACACGCCGCCCCGCGCCACGTAATCCTTGTCCTCGGTATGCGGATCGACCCCGCAATAAATCTGGTTGAACCGCCGGGCCACTTCCCGCGACATCTCCAGGTGCGGAAGCTGATCCGCGCCCACCGGCACCAGCGCCGGCCGAAACGCCAAAATGTCCGCGCATTGCCCCACCGCGTACAGCGGAAAACCAAAGGAATATTCATCCCCCAATCCCTTGTCGCGGATCTCGTCCTTCAGCGTCGGGTTCCGCATCACGCGGTTGAACGGCAACAGCATCGCGAAGAAAAACGTCAACTCGTCGATGGCGGGGACTTCGCTCTGGATGAACAGCGTGCTCTTGTTCGGATCGATTCCCACAGCCAGGTAATCGGTGGCGATGTCGATGACCGATTGCCGGATGTCGCCCGGCTTGTCGGGCCGCGTGGTGAACGCGTGCTTGTTGGCGATGATGAAATAGCAATCATACTCCTCCTGTAACGCCAGGCGGTTTTCGATGCTGCCCACGTAATGGCCCAGATGAAGCCGGCCGGTCGGAGTATCGCCCGTGAGAATCCGTTTGCGCGCGTCCATGGAGAGAACTGTAATGCCCGAGCCCAACAAAATCATCTATTCCATGATCGGCGTCAGCAAGTCGCACGAAAAGAAGGTCATCCTCAAGGACATCTACCTGTCCTACTTTTACGGCGCCAAGATCGGCGTGCTCGGCCTGAACGGCTCGGGGAAAAGCTCGCTGCTGCGCATCCTCGCCGGCGTGGACGCCAAATACGAGGGGCAAATCAGCCTTGCCAGCGGGTACACCATCGGGTTTCTCGAACAGGAGCCGCAACTCGACGAATCGCTGAGCGTTCGTCAGACCGTCGAACAGGGCTTGCAATCCACCATCGATCTTCTGGCCGAATATGACCGCATCAACCATCGGCTTGCCGATCCGCTCAGCGATGACCAGATGAACAAGCTGCTGGAAAAGCAGGGCGAGGTGCAGGAGAAGTTGGATGCCGCCAACGCCTGGGATTTGGATTCGCAACTGGAGATGGCGATGGACGCGTTGCGTTGTCCGCCGGCCGATGCGGCGGTGAAAGTGCTGTCGGGCGGCGAGCGGAGGCGGGTGGCTTTGTGCCGGCTGCTGCTGAAGAACCCGGACGTGCTCCTGCTCGACGAGCCGACCAACCACCTCGACGCCGAATCCGTCGCCTGGCTGGAGCAGCATCTGGCGCGATATGCCGGCACCGTGATCGCCGTCACCCACGACCGCTATTTTCTCGACAACGTCGCCGGTTGGATTCTCGAATTGGACCGGGGCCAGGGGATTCCATGGAAGGGGAATTACTCGTCCTGGCTGGAGCAGAAGGGGGCGAGGCTGGCGCAGGAGGAAAAGTCCGAGAGCAGCCGCCAGCGCGCCCTGGCCCACGAATTGGAATGGGTGAGGAAATCCCCCAGCGCCCGCCGCGCCAAATCCAAGGCCCGCCTCGCCGCTTACGAGGCCATGCTCAACCAGGATGCGCAGAAACGCGCCCAGGAGATCGAGATTTACATCCCGCCCGGGCCGCGCCTGGGCGCCAAGGTCATCGAAGCGGTCAAACTCACCAAGGCCTACGGCGATAACATTCTCTTCCAGGACCTGGATTTCGTTCTTCCGCCCAACGCCATCATCGGCGTGATCGGTGCCAACGGAGCCGGAAAGACAACTCTCTTCCGCCTCATCACCGGAGAGGAGAAAGCTGATTCCGGCGAGCTGCGGCTCGGGCAGAGCGTGAAGCTGGCCTACGTGCAGCAGAGCCGCGACGTCCTCGACCCCAACTGCAACGTCTGGGAAGCGATCTCGGAAAAGGCGGACAACATCCGCCTGGGATCGGTGCAGGTCAATTCGCGCGCCTACGTTTCCCGATTCGGCTTCAGCGGGGCCGACCAGCAGCGCATCGTCGGCACGCTTTCCGGCGGCGAGCGCAACCGCGTGCATCTGGCCCGCATGCTCAAACAGGGCGCCAACGTCCTTCTCCTGGACGAGCCCACCAACGACCTGGACGTCAACATCATGCGGGCGTTGGAAGAAGCCCTGGAAAGCTTCGCCGGCTGCGCCGTCATCATCAGCCACGACCGTTGGTTTCTCGACCGCATCGCCACGCACATGCTGGCCTTTGAGGGCCAAAGCCAGGTGCGATTTTTTGACGGTAACTACAGTGAGTACGAGGCCGACCGCAAGCGTCGCCTGGGCATCGACGCCGAACGGCCCCATCGCATCAGTTACCGCAAATTAACAATTGGGTAGCCCGCCGCCGTTGTGCCGGCCTACAATCATTCACGGAACGGGGAAAGTGTCACGGCTGCTCCTGGGGCCTGCTCCTGGGGGCGGGTGGTATGTCGCTTGCTTTGTTTTTATAGGACGTAACATCGAAAGGGATTGACCCATGGAACACACAACGCGACTTGGTGGATTTGCATCAATGGAACGAGGTAAACAGCGAGAAATTGCCCGCAAGGGCGGCATGGCGGCGCATCGCAAGGGAACCGCCCACGAGTTCACGGCCGAGGAGGCCCGGTTTGCCGGCCGCAAGGGCGGCCAGCAGGTTGCCGCCAACCGTGGCCACATGATCGAAATCGGCCGCCTCGGCGGTCGCCGCTCCGCCGAGCGGCGAAAAAACCGCGCCACGGCCGATATGCCGCAGCCCGTCCGGGTCGATCTATCGCCCCAATCGGCCCAGGGTGGATCGGCCGGCTCGGCGAACTCGGCGGTGCGTCAACACGGCCCAGAGTCCGACCAACCGCGACACCATGGCGCGATGGCGGACGAACTCAATCTGCAAAACTAAAAAAATGGATGCCGGGTGAGATTCTATGCCGGCGCCTTTGCTGCCTTGGGAGGTCTGAACGTCAGCACGACGACGACCAATAGACCGGCCAGGCTCTGCCATGCCGCCAGGGGGGCGTTCACAACTTCGCTGACAACTCCCTGGGGCGATTGCTGGAGCGTGAAATCCGGGTAGGCATTGCCATCCGACCCGGTTGACGGATCAACCGAGACCAGCAGGTCATCGTCGGGATTAGTACTGCTTCCCCAATCCGAGGTGGCCCCGCTCGGTTGACTTCCAGAATATTCGACGGCCGTTCGCGGCACGCCAAGCTGGGCACTGGTGTAATCGACGTCCGAGTCCAGCGGCGGGGCAAAAACGTCCGAAGCGTTTTCGTACGTCGCCGAACCCGTCGAATTCACCCCCGTCACGTTGAGGGTGGTTCCCGGATCGGGCGAAATTTGCCATCCGTCGGCCGTTGTTGGATTCCCGCCCACCACGGTGATGGGTGTTGCATACGAAGAGACAACTCCCGCGCTCAAGATAAGTGACAGCGCAGCCGTCACCCCTCTCATGCTCCAAGCGCTCATACTCCCAACTCCTTAACTCTCCAGGACACCAAACGCATCCAAACGTCAGGCGCCTCGATTTGACGGAAGCGACGGGATTCTTCTCATTCCGCTCGCATTGCTCGCAAGCCACCCAGCTTGAGAGGTACAAAGCTGTTACCCACGTCCAGCCCCCTGGCGAGAGCTGAATGAGGCCATTATAACACTTCAACTTCTTAGCACAATCATTAAATGCGGTTAGCACGGCGTTAAGCGGCATTTCCGCGTTAAAAGCGCGCCGATTTCCCGGAATGGACGGTTTTTCCCCATTAAACCGCAAATCGGGAACGGAGCGCGTATCCCGAATAAGCGGCATTTTGAAATTTTTAGCGGGACTATGCTAACAAAACGCCATCGATGCCCGTTCGCGTGAGCGTACCTCAACCCTCGGCGCGATCTCTATTTTCCGGCCGGCGAGTAATCGGTTCCCGACATGGAGTTGCGCGAATCGCTCTTATGTACGGCCTGCCGGGCGGTTGCCAGTTCCGCCGTCAATTCGCCGTTCAGCTGTGTGCCGGGCGGGAGCAGGTCGTCGATCTGGGAAAGATACCGGATTGCCTCGCTCGTTCGGTTGTTGCCCGCGCAGGCCGAGGCCAGCCCGATCAGAATTTCCAGATTCTTCGGATCGATCGCATGGCCCTTTTCAAACGCGGCAATCGCGTCACCGGCGCGCCCTTCCTTCATCAGAATCCTCGCCAGCGTATCGAAGTAGTTGAACGCATCCGGATCGTCGCCATGGCCGGCGATCGCCTGGTTGACCAGGCCTTCGGCTTCCTTGAGCGAATCGGGGTCGTTGGATTGGCGCAAAAGATCGGCCAGATTGTTCTGGGCGACGGCGTTGGCGGGATCAAGCTTGAGGACTTGGCGATACGCTTGCCGGGCGGTTGCGGCATCTGCGGCCCCGGCGTTGGCGCCGGCGTAGGTCAACCACTGCCGCGACCCCATCTTCGGCGTCTGGAGGAACGGCTTGAGCGCATCACGCGCCAGCCCATAATCCTGCGGATAACCCTGCTTGTCCGCGCATGCCACGTACACTTCCGCCAGGTCTTCCTGCTCTTCAATCGAATCGGGATTCAGCAACGGCTTGACCTGTGCGATCCAGCTTCCCGAAGCCGCGCCGTCCATGAAAGAGACCGGCGCCAGATCGAGCCACGCCATCCGCCATCGCGATTCATTCTGAGCCAGCGGTTGCAGCAGCGCCGCCGCATCGCCCCGGCGGCCCGCGCGAATCAACGCCTCGGCATAAGTCGTCAGCAGGGCCTGATTGTCATCCGCGTGCGCCCGGGCATCCGCCACGTAAGGGGAAAGTCGATCCACGGCATCCTGCGGCTGCTGGATCGCCAGGTCGGCCATGGCGATGAACTGGTCCGCCGGCCGCGGATTTCCGGTGACGCGCCGCCGCCATTCCTGCGCCGCCACCGTCGCGCCGGCCCAGTTCCCCGTCGCCGCACTTACTTCGGCCATCGTTCTCGCCGCATCCTCCGAGCGGGGGAATTGCCCCATCGCCTTGCGGGCAATCGACGCGGCCTGTGCCGGGTCGCCCGCCGACATCATTCGCCGGCTCGCCAATTCGTACAACGGCTCAAAATCCGGATACTTCTCCAGCAACGCCCGAACCTGCGACGGCGTGGATGCCGGGTCGGTGGCCATCGCGATCGCCTCGTTGGCCGCGGCGTTTTGCGGGTCGGCGGTCACCGCGTCGATCAGCACTCCCATTTCATCCAGCCGCGCGTAATTCGCCAGCTCCGCCACGGCCTTGGCGAGATTGGCGACGGACTCATTCGCCGGCCAGCGTCCGGCGGCCTCGTCGATGGCGCGATGGGCCTTGGTCCAATCGTGCCGGCGCATCAGGAACCCAATCCGCCGGATGGACGCCGCCGGATCATCCCCGCCCGATTTGACGGCGTCATCGTACAGCTTGGCCGCGGCGTCGGCCGTTCCGTGTTCCTCCTCGAACGCGGCCTGAATCAGTTGGCGTTGGCCGGCGGGCAGCGGGGTTTCAACCAGCCGGTCCAGGAACTTGCGGGCCTGGGCCAATTGGCCCTGCGCGCCAAAGAAATCCGCCGCCTCACGAATCGTATTCACGTCCAGGTTCTTGGCGTTGGCCAGATCGAAATAAATTCGCGCCGCATCGTTCGGCCGGCCTTCCAGCCGATACACCTTGGCCAGCGTCCCATCGTGAAGAACTTTGTTTTGGGGATTGGGATATTCCAGCAGCATCTTTTCCGCGCGGGGCATGTCCCCCTCGGCGGCGACGATCGTCGCCGCCGCCAGCGCCAAGTCCGGCGGGAGGTTGCTCATCGCCTGGAGTTTGTCGAACACCACCTGCGCTTCGTCCTTCTTGTCCGCGTTGTGCAGGGCCTGGAACAGCGCGAACTGCGCCTGCGGCGATTGCGGCGCCAGCGCCGCCGCCTTGTGCCACTCCTCCAACCCGCCGCCGGTGTTTTTCAGCCGGTCATACGCGGTGGCCAGCAGGACGTGCGGCAAATATTCGTCGGGGTTCTCGTTGGTCACGGCCGTCAGCAGCACGACCGCTTCCGTCGCCTCCTTCTCTGCTCCGCTGCCCGCCAGCAGCCAGCGCGCGTAGGCCGTCTTCCATCCCAGCGCCTCTTCTCCGGTCAACGATTTGGCGCGGTCGATGGTCTGGCGTATGAATTCGCGGTCCGCCCAGGCGGAATTGCCGCCGGTCAGGATCGCCGATTGGACGTTGATGTCGTTCGGATAGGAGTTGCCGAGCTTCTCCCACGCGGCGGCGGCGCCGGGATCGTGCGACATTTCGCGGTATTGGCAGATCGCCCGTTCCCAATACCCCGCGTTGTTGACCGTGGAGGCGGAGCCTACCACGCTCTCGCTCTTCTGCTTGGCATCAAGCAGCAATTTCAGGCCGTCGGCCGCTTGCCCGGCGTTGAACAATTCCATCGCCCTGGCATACGCCAGGCGCGGAGTCAGCCCATATTTCCGCTGGATGGCAGCATACAGCGACTGCTCCATCCCCAGCTTCGCCGCCCGGCTGGTCTGCACCAGGTCCATCAGCAGTTCTTCCCCGCCGGCGCCGGGGTTCTTGCACGCCTCCTTGATCGCATCGATCGCGGCGTCCCGCTGGCCAGACTGCGACAGCAGGGCGACGTAAATCGGCAGGGTCTGCGGCTCGTTGGGAAGCTGCCCCTGGAGTTGCTTCACTTCATCGAGCAGTGCCGCCGTATTGTTCGCATCGGGCGATGCCAGCAGGCGGGCAAAGCTGACCTTGATGTCCGCGATCGCCGCCTGGAGATCCACCCTCCCCGCCGCGCTCGTTCCCGCCAGCCGGGCCTCTTCCGCCGCCAGCATCGCCTCCGGGCTGCCGCCGCGGCCTTGCCGAACCAGCAGCAGCGACAACTGAACGTGCGGCTCCGACCAGCTCGGCATCTCCTGGCAAGACTGCCGGAATGCCTGCAACGCCAACTCGGATTCACCCAGTTGCGCGTACGCGTCCCCCAGCAGGAACGCGACGTAACCATTGTCCGGCGACGCCGCTTGCGCATCGCGGTATTGCCCCATCCGCGTCTTCAAATCCTCGGGCGGCGCGCCGTATTGCGCCTTCAGCGTCGTCACCCACGCATACGCCGCGGAATCCGCCGCACCGCGCGACGCCAATTGATCGACCAGCGCGTTGGCATCCTTGTCCTGCCCCAGTTGAAACAGCGCCAGCGCCTTGTACGCGATCAGAGTTGGATTGGCCTTCGGCGATGCCGCGTCCAGGCCTTTCAGCCGCGACACCACCTCCGAGAACCTCCGATATTCCCAAAGCCGCACGATCAATTGCTGCGTCAATTGCGCATCGTTGAATTTGGCGGCCCCGCGGTTCAGCAGATCCTCCGCCACGCCGAACTCCCCCAGCCCGTCCAGCAGACCGGTCGTCGTCCTCACGAATTGGCTGCTCGGCGGAGCGTCCTTGGCCGCATCCAGGATCAACGCCCGATATTGCTGGTAATCCGCCTGGGACTGATCCGTCGTCTGAAGGCGGCTGCGGCCGAATGAATACGCCCAGGCCATGACGATCTTGAAGCGCGGATCGGCCGGGTATTTTGCCCGAAGCGCCTCGCCATACTTCCGCATGTCCGCGGCCGACACCCCCGTCGCCTGCATGATCTCAAAATTGATTTTCTGCATGTCCAGGTCCGTCGGCGCCAATTCGACGTACTGCTTGGCGGCGGCGACGGCCTGGTCGTATTTTTTCAGCATGACGTTCACTTGGGCGATCGCCTTCAACGCCACCAGATCGCTCGGATTGCTCCGCAGGATGTCGTTGGCGCGTCCCAGCACGTCCGGCGTGAAGTTCGTATGCGCCAATTCCATTTCCAGAAGCTGGTCCTTGGCCTGCGCATTTTCCGGGACCAGCGTGCAATACCATTGCAGCGTCTTGATCGACAGGACGATGTAGTCCTCGTTCGGCGTCGGCACTTGGGCCCGCGCGTTGGCGAATGCCAGCAGCGCTTCGGGGTCCAACTGGTTATGAGGTCGTTTCTGCTCGTGATTGATGTATTCCGAGAGTTTGTCAACCGCCGTCGGATAATCCCCGTTGCGATACGCCGCCATCCCAAGCTGCTTGTCCAGTTCCAGCTTGCCCTCGGCGATGCCCATGCGGTAGCTGTAGAGCCAGACGAGGGCGCCGGAGAGAATCGCCAGGACCGTGATTAAGATGAAAACGCGACGCTTGGTTTTCGGACGAATGGTCATGAGCGCGACACCTTGCGGAAGACCTGCGTGATCGTCTTCCAGATGATCCAGAGATCGAGTCTCCAGGAACGGTTTTCGACGTATTCAATATCGTACTTGATCCACTCCTGGAAGTCGGTTCCGCTGCGGCGCGTGCGATGGATTTGCCATAATCCGGTAATCCCCGGCCGCACGCTCAGCCGCGCGTCACGCCACGGCGGGCAATACTGGTTCTCCCCGCGCGGGCTGGGCCGCGGACCCACCACCGACATGTGGCCGAGCAGAACGTTGATGAACTGCGGCAACTCGTCGAGGTTGTATTTCCTGAGGAACCTACCGGCTTTCGTCAGGCGGGGGTCCTTCTCAATGTAAAACTGCGGGCCGTCCGCCTCGTTCTGAGCCTGAAGCTGCGCTCTCTGCTGCTCGGCGTTCTTTCGCATCGACCGGAACTTGATGCAACCAAATTCCCGGCCCCCCGCCGATTCACGCCGGTGCGTGAAGAAAAACGGCCGGCCGTCGTCCAGCCAGATCGCCAGCATGATGAGCGGATATATCCAGATCGTGACCATCAGCACCGCCAGGCTGAACGCGATGTCAAACCCGCGTTTGCAGGTTCGGCTGATGGCGGTCAGGTCTTTCACCGCCGCCTCGAGCGCGGTGTCGCGCGGCTCGATGGTCAGCCATTGAATCTCCTCGGTCGGCGGCCGGCATTCGGGGTCGTCCCAGATAATCGCCGGACCCACGATGGTCGTTCCCCCATCGATCCTCCGCCCGGCGCCCACCCAGACCGGGCCGACGAACCGCGCTTCCGGATCGACCACGCCCTGCGGGTCCTTCCATACCTGCGGCTCGAACAACTCGGCGCGGCCGATCGTCGAATCCGGGTGCTTCCATGCCGCCGTCAGATCCCGCAAAAACGTGGCGATTTCCCGGTCCACGCTCCGGTCGAAAACGCTTCCATCAATGGACAGCGTGCTGCGCTCGCGCTGCGGCGTGTAACGCCGCAACCGGCGCCAGCCCGTCAGCGGGTCCGGCGACGATTGCCACAGCCGGGCCAATTCGCGCTCCGGCGTCAGCACCGCCCGCGCCAGCCTCAGGTCCTCCGAGCCGTCGTACAATCTTTGAAATCTCAGGAACCGGTTGTTCCCGTCGGTGATTACCTTTTCCCGGTATCCCCGCTCGCGCCGGTCGTGCAGCCGCAGGAACAAAACCTGCGGCTTCAGCCAGTTCAGAACGTCGATGACGCTCGTCATCCGGAACAGCACCAGCGAACGCGGATCGGTGAGAAGATACAACTCGGCGTGATCGACGATTTCAGAGGGCTCGCCCTGCCGGACCACCTGGATGCCGTGCGCCGCCCAAAACCGGTGGTGCAAAGCGACCGGGTCCAACCCCCAGATCGTGCGCGATTTGTCCGACGACGGCCGTTCCTGGGCCGCGGCGAGCGAATCGCTGGCTGTATCCAAAACGGTCATAGCTGCCAACCATCAATGGTCCTGTCCCGACGCCGCCGACCGGACCGACGACGCCACCGCTCTGGCCACCGGGCCGATCGCCTCGTTGCGGCGGCCATCCGTGCCGGCCGGAATCGAGCCCAGCCCCAGGCGATTGGTCGATCGCTCGAAATCGTGCGCCTGCGCCCGGTTGAATACCACTCCCGCCAGCCTGGCGCCGATCGCGTGCAGGTGCGCCAGCGCCCGATCCACCAGTTGCCGTTGCTGCCCGCGCGAAACGCACAAGACCACCCCGTCGGATGCGACCGCCACCGGAGAGGCCTCGATGCTCCCCAGGATCGGGCCGGTGTCGACCAGGATCACGTCGAATTGCTTGCGGGCTTCGTCCACCAGCCGCCGCACGGCCGCCGGCGAAATCGTGCCCGTATATCCGCCCATCGCCTTGCCGACCGGCAGGAAGGACAAATCCGCCACGTCGGTCGTGCGGATGAACGGCGTGATGTCGCGCGCGGCCATGGCTTCCAGCACGCCGTGCTCGGCGTTGACGTTCAGCCGCGCCGTCAGCCCGCCGCCGATCATGTCCCCATCCACCAGCAGCGTGCGCGATCCGCTGGCGGCAAAGCTCAGGCCCAGCGCCAGCGTCAGGCTGGTCTTGCCGTCCCCCGGCGAAGCGCTGGTGATCGTAAACACCCGCTTCTCCGTGGGGTGCCCGGTGATCTGCAGGATCGTGCGAATCTGGTGCACGCAATGAGCCGCCGTCGCCGCCTGCGACGGATCGGTCAGCAGGTCCGGCAAATTCGGCAGGATGCCCAGCAGCGGGATGCCGCCCAGGTCGGAGTTCGCCTCGTCACTGTAGCGGAATCGCCCGTCCAGCAGGCTCACGGCCATCACCACCAGCATCGGAAGCAGCCCTCCGCCCAAGAATCCCATGGCGCCCATCACTTTGCGCTTGTCCGTCGAAGCCCCGGTCGGCGCGATCGGATTGCTGATGACGCGCATCTGGTTGTTCCCGTTCAGGTCGCGCATCGACTGGAGCCGTTCGTATTCCGCGTTCGCGTCATCCAGACCCTGCTGCGCGTGGGCCATGTTCGCCTTCACGTCGCGAATGAACTGCGAGTATTTCCCGACGTCGGCGCACAGCGCCTTTTGGTGTTCCAACTGCGTCGTCAAATCATCAATTTCCACGCCCAACGCCACGATTTCAGCCCGAATGGACGTCAATCCCGGCCGGCTGCCTTCCGGATCGATGCGATAACCCTGGCTAAAGCTCTGCACGTACGCCGCGATCTCTTGGTCCGCCACGCTCAGGTCGGCATGCAGATTCTGCATGCGCGGAGCGGCGTCGCCGTAGCCGTTGGCTTTCATCCGTTCAATTTCCGTCTCGATGAGGTCGCGCTGCCCACGCATCTGATTCAGCTTCCCGCCGTCAAACGTGGCGATCTGGTCTTCCGTTAGCGGAGAGAACTGCGTCGTGGCGCCTCCGCCGGCCGGCCCGCCCGGCTGATTGACACCCATGATCTTCTGATCGATGTCCAGCCTGGTCTTGGCATCGTCCAACCGGCTGGAGAGATCGCCCAGGTGCCGCATGTTCTCGCTCTGATAAGAAGCCAGGTCATCGGTGTTGTATTGGCTTTGCAGTTCCCGCAACGACTGCGCGTAGGAGGCCAGGTCGTTGGAATACTTTGTCTGTTGCCTCTGTAGTTCCTGAAGCTTCTGCGGGTACAACGACTGGTCTGAATCCGCGCAGAACTCCTGATACGCCTTCAGCACCGACTGCGCGCCCGCCAGGGCAAGGTTCTTGTCCGGATCCGAGTAACTGATCCTCAGCATCGAGGTATCCGGCGGATTGTTCTCCGCCTCCACGCCGGCCGCGAAATGAGCGATCGCCGCTTCATCTCCCCGAGGCGCGCCCGTCGCCTTCCATGCGTCCTCATCCAGCGCCCGCTGAACGACGTCATAACTCTTCAGCACCGCCACCTGCGACTGCAAAAACAGCGTGTATCCCGGAATCATCTCGCCGGTATAGCTGCCGGGGGTTTGGACCTGCGGAACAATCTCAACCGTGAAGGTGCTGGTGTAGATCGGCTGTGTGCTGAGGAATCCCGTCAGCCCCCCGGCGATGCCGAACAAAAGCCCCAGCGTGATGACCAGCGGATACCGCCCGCGCAGCAGGCGGTGAATCTTCTTCAGCCCCGCCGGCTTGCCGGGCTGATTCGGAGGTTGCCCCGTCGCCATCTCGTGGCTTACAACCGGCAAGCCCGCCGCCTGCGCCAACTGCATCTCGTTTGTCATAACCTATTTACCTCCGGCATTCGGCCGGTTCTCAAGCGTCCACAGCAATTTCTCGTTGGGACTCAGCAGGTCGATCAACGCCCGATCGCGATCCTGGGACGACATCAGCGGCCCGGTTACCAGTTGAAACTCCGCCGCGCCGTAATAACGCCGCTGATAATCCTCACCGCTCCTGTCCACGCTGTCGATGTCCGGACAGATCACTCCATCCAGTTCCTTGTGCGAAACCGTCAGGTCGGGCACCCGCGGCATCACGAAGAAATTATACACCACCTGTCCCTGGTCCGTCGGACTCTTGGGCGAGAAATGGTATTCCATCCCCCTCAATTCAATATGCGGCAATTGCCACGTCCGCGGCTTGGTATCCCCGTCGATCTTCTTTTCCCCCTGCGCGGGATAACAGCGAGGGGGGTAATGGCCTTCAAGGTACCTGGCATCCTTGCAATTCACGATCAGCAGCGAAACCGTCTGTTTCGTCTCGTCGTTCACGTAATCCCGGCTCAACGGCTCGCCGTTCACGTGCAGCAGCTTGATTGCCGGCTCCGGCACTTTCGTATCCCTTCCCGTCCACGTCCCCGAGGGGGTCTCAATCACCATCGGGAACGCCGCGATCGCCTCCCGGCAACGCTGTAAGTGCGGCTCCGCCTCCGTCGGCTGAACGTGCGTGCGCGCCTCCGCCACCATCCCGGCCAGCATCAGGATCGAAACCGTCGGCCAAAGCCAAACGCCCCGGCTTAGTTTTCTAGCTCTGGCCTTCAATTCATCTCTCCTAACTTCCGCATTGCGACCAACTTCCTCATTGCGACGCCAACGTGTATTCGTTCACCGGGATCATCGCCCATTGAAGTGTCCGGATCAGTCCATACAACATTCCAAACGCCAGCGGCAACATCGCCCAGCCGGCGTAGAAGTGGAATTGCTTGGCATGTTCCGGCATGTACCCGTACATCCAGATGGTCGGTATCATCCGAACCACGTTGCAAAAAATCGCCGCCAGCGGGCTTAAGAGCAAAATGATCGCCCGAATGTAATTCCTCAGCGGCATCGCGAAGCAGAACGCGAACCCCACCATGATCAGCGAAAATACCATCCGCAACCCGTTGCACGCCTCCGCCACCAGCACGGCGTGCCCGTTGATCGTCAGCGCGTTCCCGTTCACTTCCGTGTTTACCACCCCGCCCGCTTCCAGGAGATGCTGCGTGATCGACGCCGTCCAGTTCTGTAGCGGCGAGGCGATCGCCAGGCGCAATCGCCCCGGCGCGGGCACGAGGAAAACCAGCAGCAAAAATGCCGGGAAGAACCGGAAGAACACCCCTTTGCCCAGCACCGAAAGCATGCAGCCCACCACCACCAGCACCGCGCCCCCGTGCCAGAAGCTCTGGATGCCCCTGTAAAATCCCAGCGAATTGAGGAACCAACCCACCGCTACCACCAGCGGCCCGATCATTCGCCCCGACGGCTTGCAATGCCGCAGCCGCATCCGCCTCACCCACACCAGGAAAATCGCCACCAGAGGCACCACAAAAATATGGCTGTATTCCTCGTCGTCCCGTGCGATCAGATAGATGTCCTGCCAGGCGTTGAACGTCGCCAACACCCCCAGCGCGCCCATCACCGTGGCCAGCGCCACGTGAGCCATCGTCAGGCGGTCGTCTCGCAGCACCGGCAACTTCATGCCCGCATCCCAGGAAAAACAACGTCAAACTCCCCCTTGCCCGACCGTCCAACGCATTGATCGACGGCCTTGCGGTCTCGCCGCACCGTTCCCGCCACCACCGACCGGACCACGACCGCGCCGGCCTCCACGCTGGCGCCGGCCAGCACCACGGAGTCGTGGATGCGCGCGCTGGGCGACACCGCGGCGCCCGGTTCCACGATCGCGAACGTCGATTTCCAATCCTCCGCCCACGGGTCCGTCGCCGTGGCCCGGATCGGCTGGTGCAACGCCCGCAATGCGGCGATGTAGTCCGATAATGTCCGAATCGAGAGACCCGTAGGCCTTCGGCATTGCACCACGCGAACGTCGTAGGACGAGGCGATGATCGGCAAGGCCTGCTCTTTCATATCGACGAATCCTACGCTCGGAATAAGCCGCAAAGCCCGGCAGGTTATCAGCATCAAACCGCTCGGTTCTCCGTCCCGATGCCCGATCAAACTCACCACGCCGCGCGTTCTTTTCAGCGAGGCCAACAGCGCCGACAGCGGATCAAGCAAAATCTGTGCCGCGTTGCCCATCAGGATCGTGTCGTCGTCGTCATAATCCACCGCAATATTCGCCAGCAATCCGCCCGTCCCGCGATATTCCGCCGTGTCCCGCTCCAGGCGATAATGGTCCGAAACCGTCATTCCCGCGCTCAGCGGCTCGGGCGCGCCCCGGTCCAGCAGCAGCCGCACCGGCAAGTGGTCCATCCCCAGCATCTGCGCCACGATCGCCCCCTCGTCCAGCCAGCGCGTCAGCACCGTCTTGCCCTTGCCCACCGGAAGATCCAACACGTTCCGGCTCAGCGACATCGCCAACGGCGTCGGTCGAACGCCTCCGCCCAACAGCACCAAACCGCGCAACCGGCCATGACCCGCCGACGCCACCGGCGCCATCTCATGGAATTGGCTCGATTCAACCTCGGTTTGGGCCGACGTGGCGCTCGCCGCCGCCAACCGTGTCGCTATTTCGTTCACCGATTCAGCCGTGTCCGCTGCACAAGCCCCGAACGCCGCCTTGCCGCGGGCCAGCGTCTGCGCCTCATTCTCATAGCCCGCGATTTGGGCCTCCAGCCGTCCGGGCATCAGGCGATTGCGGACTCCCCGCAACGTGCACTCAAACAGCAGCGCCATGCCGAACGGAATCCCCGCGATCAAGTACCGCCTGAACAGCCGCTTGGGCTCTTGAACCAGCCGGTGGACCCATTCCAACCCCCAGTTTCGCATCCAGAGCGGCGCTCGTTTCACGTCCCCGCACAAAAAGCTGAAGCTGACCCCCACGCCCAGCCACCAGGTTTTCGGCAGCGCGCCGCGAAGGCGCTCAATCAGCCGCTCCTGCTTGGGCGATCCCAGCGCCACGTACACGATATCCGGCCGGGCCGCTTGCAGCCTGGCGGTGATTTCCCGCATGGCCCCTTCGTCGTTCTCAAAGCCCATCTCCGGGCAATGCGTCCCGGCGATGATCAGTTGTGGATAGCGGTCCCGCAGCACATTCGCCGCCGCCGTGGCCGTTCCATTCTCCCCGCCCAGCAGGAAGATCGATCTTCCCTGTCCCGCCGCCGCCGCGCTCAGGCTCGATATCAGGTCCGACCCCGCAACCCGCTGCGGCAGGGGAGTTCCCTGCAAGCGGCTGGCCCAGACCAGCGGCATCCCATCCGCCACCACCAGGTCCGCCTCCTCCACCAACACCGAAAAGCTCAAGTCCTGCTGACATCGGCGCAAATGATCGAGGTTCGGCGTCACCACGAATCCGCCTGTGCCGGCGGCAAGCTGACTGAGAATATGCTCGATGCATGTCAGTTCGTCGATGCGATGGACGCGCATGCCGCGCAGCCGGATGGTCGGCAACCGCCGCGCCGCCGCCGCGGGCGCCGTTCGCGCCGCGGACAACGTCGACACCGCGGCGCTAACGGCCGCATCGCTCCATCGATATTCGCCCTCTTTCAATTGCATGATGCTGCAAACCTTGGGACTTGCCGCCACGGATGAGGCAAGATTGTATCAGAAGCGCGCGCCGAACCCACGGATAACAGCTGCAATATGGCTATCACCGCTTCCAATTGCAACCCGGATTATAAGACCGCGACGCCATTTCCCGACCCGGATATTCGCGCCCGGATGCATTTTTTTTCGGGCCTAGCCTGTTAACTTATGCGGCGCATTTCTTTTATCGACACAACCCTACCACGCCATCAGCAACGCATTTGCCGTGCAAACTTTATGCGTACAGTTAGTGTAATGTGTAGCCGGCGATCCTTGCCCGCCGTATTGTTCTTGAACCCGCCGACCAACCCACTAGCCAATCTTCGACGTCGAAATCGACCCCGGGTTCCAAATATTTGCCTGCCTGGCGTTTAGCGCCGCCGTTGCCGCGCGCTTACCATGTAGCATGCTCGACCATTGATAAGCGCGCAAAAATCCGCGAAATTCCAGGTCCCCATAACGCGGCTTGCGACCGATCAGGCTCTTGAAATACCCCCACAGCATCCCCATCGACCCCATAACCATCGGCGGATGCAACACGCGGAATGCCGCGCTGGCGAGCATATAACACACCCCCGTCCCCATGAAATATTGCCCCGCCCCATGCCGAACCCGGCCCGTCCACCAGTTCTTGTCGCTCGTCCCCATCGGCCGCAAATGCTCGAAATTCAACTCCGCATCATCCCACGACACCGCGATCCACCCCAGCATCCGGCAACGATGACAGTCAATTCCATCCCACATCAACTCCCGAACGAATCCCCCGATCTGCACAAAACTTTCCATCCGATAGAACTTCACCATCCCCACGGAGTTCTCATCCCCGCAGGTTTCCATCACCTTGCGCCCGGTTTTCCGATTCAGGAAAAACGGCTTGCCGCTCGCCGTCCCGATCCGCGGCTCGGCATCCATCCGATCCATCAACACTTCGAAATACCGCCCCGGCAAATCCAAATCCAAGTCCAGCTTGCACACAAAATCGAATTCCCGGGGATCGATCGTGTCGTACCCGTGATAAAACGCGTCGATCACCCCGCCCCCCAACTTGCGAAAGCCCCGGTTCTCACGCCGCAAAATCCGCAGGTACGGAAATTTCGCCGCATATTCAGCCAGGATCTCCGGCGTCTGGTCCGTCGAGCCGTCGTCCACGATCACCCACAACGCCGGCGCCACCGACTGCGACGTCACGCTTTCAAGCGTCCGCCGGGCGAACTTCGCCTCATCCCGGCAGGGGGTGATCAGACAATATCGCCGATTCCCGCTCATGATGGCTTTACCTTCTTAATACCATCTGCCCAAAAAACCAAATGCCAGTTTCCGCGTGAGCTCACGTCAAAAACAGTCGAGTAGCGTAACCCATCGCGCCGATCTATTGACAGTGGAAGGAGATCGCATTGAAATGGCGGGGGTGAAAGCCATGCCGCCGAGAAATGGAGTTTTCCGGCGAGAATCCGACATGGCAAATACCGCCATCGGATGGATGAGATCACGCGGCTTATCGGTCAAATCAGAGTTCATAACTCCGTGGGGAATCTGTGATTTAGCCGGTGTCCGCTTTAACGCAAAAAAAGTCGCGCACCGACTTCGCCTAGGCCAGACAAGGGCAATCAGTTCGGTTCTCCGCGCACTCCTTCTTCTTGCGATTCCGGAAGCCGAAACGCATAGATCAATCAGCGTCGAGAACCTATCACATCGGTTCGGGCTGGATATTGACACCGTTAGCTTCGAACTGGATCACCTGATTTCTGGCCGTTTCGTCATTCGGACCTCGCGCGGGAGATTTCAAAAGCAAAATGGATGGATGCCATTGCATGACAGATTAGTAGCCGTCGAACTGAAGCTTTCTCGCGTGGAGGAAGCAATGCGCCAGGCGGTCAATAATTTGGCCTTTGCTGACGAATCTTACGTTGGTTTCCCGCATGAAATCGCCGTCCGAATAGCTGGAAAACCAGAGCGATGGGCCAATCATTTCGATGAGGGAATAGGGCTTTTAAGTGTGTCGCGGGGATCGTGTGAAGTTTTAATTTCGGCCCGAAAGAATACTCGGTGGATACAGAAAGCCCTGCGGCTCTACAGCGTCGAAAAATTCTGGCGCACTCGATCTAAAGGCAGTTGAGCATCAATGGCTCGGCGATTGCTTCGGGTCGCCTTGCTGTTTTCCCATCTTCTATATCAGGCAGTCTTCTTCCAAGGGCGTATGCCAACGTGAGGTCCTTAAAGAGTTCGGCGGCGCGATCAGGCTTGTTCTTTGCCGCGATTGCGTCATACCAACTCTTGTAAAACTTCGCGATCTGCTCCCGTGCCCGATCCGGCTGGGTAAGTACAGAAAGGTGTCCTTTCAGTGCAACCAATTCATGAAGCGCTGGCTGCGGAGGTGGCAATCTTGTGATTGCCTTATCGAGCCACGTTGCGAGTTTCGCCGTTCCAACACGCCGTCTAAGAAATGGGATCGCCAAGCGTACCGATGGAGTTCGCGAGGTACTCGATCAGCCCTCTTGCCCAAAGTACGAGATTGAGTCCCCAGTATGGGCCAGCGATCCGAATCCTCGATGGAATTTCTTCATTGATTTCAGCGTGCAAGTTGATGATGCCTTGAAATCTCTCCCTTGATTTACTGGATGCGATATCGTCGGCCAGACCCTTGTTTACGATCCAGAGGCCGTTCGCACCCGCGTCCTGATAGCATCGCTTTGCCTGCTGAATAATTGGGTTTCTCGCGGTTTTTCCGGTTACTTGGTCTACGTGTGTCATAACCAACGGAAGAATCAGGCGGCCGGAGAATCCACTTTCTGTTTTCCATTTGGCGGTCGCGGCTGCAAGCGTTCGATTAATTTTATTTCGCTCGGTTCCACTCAGTATCGGGATTTGGGGAACAGTGATCCAGGTGGGCTTATGGGCGACACATTTGTTCAACACTGATTTAACGAAGGAGAAAACTTCTGTTGCAGCCGGTTTCGAGTGAAAATCGGGACGGCCCATTTTCTCGAAATGGGCAAAGCCGCTCATAAAATCAAACCAAGGATTGCCTTTGACTGAAGTTGGTCTCCGTGTCTCAATGTCGTCAAGACCATCGACGCATGGGTCGATCCAGATTTTTGACGATGGGGAAAGTAAAGGAATGAATCTGTCGGCATGCTCTAAGGGGACGCGGAAAACCTCCGAATCATGAAAGACGGTTTTTGCAAGTCGCGCCCCGTCTTCGCCAGATATCATCGGAATGTGTTGCGCCATTTGCCCTTTCGATATGTTCATGCGATCCTCGCGCGCCCACCCCCGGAGGTCAAGCGGCGGGCTGCCCACAAATTCAGGGCTCTTCTGGAATTAAGAGGCAAAGCCACTCATGTTCCTCGCGCCGCCACGAACCGGCGCTCCAGTCGGTCCAGAGTCGTCTGGAGCGAAAACTCCGATGCGATTCTCCTTCTTCCCTCCTCGGCCAGACGCCGGCTCAGATCGGGGTTGCCCCACAGCATGGCCAGCTTATCGGCAAGGGCGCCCGGTTTGTCCCCCTCCACCAAAAGCCCGCTCACGCCGTCCTCCACCAACTCCCCAATCGCCGGAAGATTCCCCGCCACCACCGGCGTGCCGCTGGCCATCGCTTCCATCAGAACCACCGGAATCCCGTCCCGGTCCCCCCGCGAATCCTCCCGGCACGGCAATGCCAGCACATCCGCCTCCTTCAACAGCGAAAAAACCCGCGAATTGGCCACCGCCCCCAGCCACGCCAGACGCTGGCCGCAACCCAACTCCGCCGCCAGCTTTTCCAATCGCGGCCGGTCCGGACCATCTCCCGCGATCGTCAGTCTCGCCTGAATCCCTCGCCGATTCAATTCCGCCGCCGCCCCGATCAGCGTGTCGATCCCCTTCTTCTCCACCAGCCGGCAAACCGTCAGAATCCTCAACGGCCCTTCGCCCGGCGACGATTCCTTCGCCTCGCCCAACTCCACTCCGCACCGGATCACTTCATACTTGTCTTGTGTATCCGGACATCTCGAGTTGTAAAAACTCTGATGCCATCGGCTGATGCACGCCACGAACCGCGCGCGCCGCAGCTTGGTCTTCAGAATCGCCCGACGCTGGAAGATGTCATTGGCATGGCCCGTGAAGCTGAAGGGGATGCCCATCTGCATCGCCGCATACATCCCCACGCTCGTGGGCGCATGCGCGAAATGGCAATGGATATGTCGAATCCCCCTTTGCCGCAGCCGCCGCGCCAGTCCCATCCCGGCAATCGCCTGCATCGGCAACTTCAATCGCCCCTTCACCGAAAGCCGTTCCCCAGGCCGAATCGCGTCTCCGATGGCCGTGCCCAGCGTTACGGCCGAACCGACGGGATGCGACAGCAATTCGCACGCGGCCCCAAGCAACGTCGAGCGGGTTTCCCGTCCGTACACCACCACGCGATCGCGCTCCAGGTCCTCCAATTCACTCACCGACGCCGTCGGATTCAAACTCACCGCCGTCACCGCCCAGCCGCGCTTGCGCAGGCCCCGCACCTCGCGATAGACGAACGTCTCGCTCACCCGCGGAAAGACCGCCGCGACGTAGGCAATCGGAAAGGATGCCGAAGACTCGCCCATTCATCGTCCGCCGGATTGGTTCGTTTCCGCCGCCGCGACCCCCGTCGGCGCGGGTTTATATTCGACCATCATGTCCCGCCGCCCCGACCGACTAGCGAGGCGGTATTTGATCGCCCCGACCGCGCCGGCGAATTTCCCCACCACCGTCAGCATCGCATAAATCCGCGCCGCGCCCGCCTCCACGCCGCGCGCCCGCTGATGCCGATACACCCGCCACGCCAGCACCGGATACGCGCCGCACGCGCACAATCCCCACCACGCCGGGCGCCACGCAAACCCCGCCGCCGCCAGCGCCAACATCACCCCAGGCAACGCCAATCCCCAAAACAGAAAACTGCGGACTTCGCGCACGCAGAATTGCTCGGCCTCGCCGCCGTGCAGTTGGGCATTCTGCGCATATCCGACGGCATTGCGCACCGTTCGCCGCCACCATGCCCCGAAACGCATCAGGTTCGCATCGTGCCACGTCATCTCCGCATCCAGCCGCGCGATCTTCCACCCCCGGCGGCCCAAACGCAGGCAAAGCTCCGGCTCCTCGCGCGCCACCAGCATCGGATTGAATCGCTCCTGCCTCAGCGCCTCGACGCGCATCAGCGCATCCCCTCCGCACCAGCGGACCACCCCCGTCGGAGCATCCCATTCCAGGTCCAGCACCCGATTGTAAATCGACCGTTCGGGAAAGCGCTCGCGCCGCCGCCCGCACACCACCGCAATGGGCGGCCATTTGTCCAGGTACGCGCAGCCGCGCTCCACCCATCCCGCAACCACCCGGCAATCGCCGTCCACAAACTGCACGTACGCCAACTCCGGACAGACGTCCATCAGACGGTCGAAACCCGCATCCCGCCCGCGCGCCGCCGTGAACGGAACCGACCGGTCCAGTTCCACCACCTCCGCCCCCAGCGATCTGGCCAGTTCAACGCTTCCATCACTCGATCCCGAATCCACGTACACCACCTGCCGCACCCGCCCGGCCAGCGAACTCAGGCACGCCCGCAATCGCTCCCCTTCGTTTCGTCCGATCGCCACCGCGCCCACCTTCGCCGAATCCGCCGCCGGCGCAACTGCCGGCTCCTTTTGCAGCACCATCGCAAACGCCCGCACGTGCTTGAAAAAATACGGCGATTGCCGCGCCAGTTCCGACCATTTCCCCGGCCGGTAAAACGGCAACAGCAGCCGCGCCGCCGCCCGGCCCAAGCCCCGACCGCCTCGCTCCGACTTGTTCCAACGCCGCCAGTTTCCCGAATCTATGATCGCACCGTGAACCAGCCGAGTCCCGGGAAAATACGCCTGCATCTGGCCAATCGTCGGTCGGAACATCGTGTCGATCGGATCGGCGTGATACGGATAATGATGCGGCCCGGAAACAAAAACATACCCCCCGACCGGCAGCATGTTCAGAATCGCGTCGCATATCTCTTGCCGCCGGGTCACGTGCTCCAGCAGGTTCGATACCATCACCGATTTCACCTGCAACTGCGCGATCTGGAGCAAAAATCCCGGATCGAGCAGGTCCCCCACGATGTCCACGCCCTCGGCCGCCTTGATATCCAGATGCAGCACCTTTCCGCCCCGGGCGCGCAGCGGCGCGAAAACCTTGGCATCGATGTGCGGCTGAACCGTCGTTCTGAATTCGCCCGTGGACGATCCCACGTTCAGCAGCGGGAACAGCTCGCCATCGGCGATTTCCGCCAGCCGGTCCCCCAGCCATTGTGCTTCCAGAATCTGCATGGCTCACGTTATGAGACGTTCCAAGTGCTCGGCCACTTCCAGCGGCGTCAGGTGGGTCACATCCAATTCGGCCGACATCGCCGCCCTATAGATCGGCTCGCGCTGCCGCACAAGCGCCTGGATTTCCTCGATTTCCCCGCCGAGATTCGTCAGATTGGGCCGATTATCGGAACTGGCCGGGTCGGCCTTGATTCGCCGCAGCAATTCCCCCGCCTCGCAGCGAAGGTAAACGATCTTGTGTCCCGCCAGCGCACGCCGGTTTTCTTCCCGCAGGATCGCTCCGCCTCCCAACGCGATGACGCACTCCGTTCTGGACGCCAGATCGGATATGGCCTCCATCTCCGCCTTGCGGAACGCCTCCTCTCCCCGGGTGAGGAAAATTTCGCGGATTGACTTTCCCTCTCGTGCGACGATCGCTTCATCGCAATCGACAAACGCTTTCCCCAGCCGCTCGGCCAGCAGCCGGCCCGCCGTCGTCTTTCCGCTTCCGCGATAACCGATGAGGACGATGACCATGGAGGAAACTATAGACCGCGGCCGGCAAAATCTGAAATCCGAAATCCGAATGACGAATCAAGCGGTAGGGCTTCGCCCTCCGCCCCGAAACCAGAATGACGAAAAAGATAGATAGCGTTTCGGGCTTCGTCATTCGGATTTCGGATTTCGCACTTTCCGCGCAGCGGCCGGATTTGTTGACGGCGCGAAATCGGTATAATCCCTCCTCATGCCCCGACCCTCCTCCACCCGCGCCGCCTATTCCCGAATCCTTCTGAAAATCAGCGGCGAGGGATTCTGCCATGAAGGCTCGTTCGGCCTGGAAGCGCCGGAACTGGAAAACATCGCCCGGCAATGCGTTGAAGTCGCCAAAATGGGCGTTCAACTGGCGATCGTCGTGGGCGGGGGGAACTTCATTCGCGGGGCCACGTTCGCCGAGGACGGCAACATCCCCCGCGCCACCGCCGACTACATGGGCATGCTGGCCACCATCATCAACGCCGTCGCGCTTCAGGAAACCATGGAGAAGATGGGCCAGCCCACCCGCGTTCAATCGGCCATCAGCGTCTACAGCGTCTGCGAGCCGTTCATCCGCCGCCGCGCCGTCCGCCATCTCGAGAAGGGCCGCGTCCTGATCCTCGCCGCCGGCACCGGGAATCCCTACTTCACCACCGACACCTGCGCCGCCCTCCGCGCCACCGAGATCGGCGCCGACGTTCTGCTCAAGGCCACCAAGGTGGACGGCGTCTATTCCGACGATCCTAAAACGAATCCATCCGCCAAGCTGCTGCACAATCTTTCCTACGATCAGGTCCTGACCGGAAAACTGCGCGTCATGGACCTGACCGCCATCACCCTCTGCATGGAACGCAAGATTCCCCTGGTGATCTTCAACCTGCGAACTTCCGGCAACGTGGTGAAAGTCGTCCGCGGCGAGAACGTCGGCACGAGAATCTCGATTTGACGATCCCTAACTGTTCCTACCTCCAACTCTTTCGGGAATAAAGACGATTGAACCGCCAAGACGCCGAGAACGCCAAGATGGGAATTGGGCCGGAGAACGCATTTCCCATCTTGGCGTTCTTGGCGTCTTGGCGGTTCAATTTATTCTCATCAGAGCATCATTTGTTTTCCCCTCCCATTTGCTTGATGAGAGCATTGTATTTATCCGCCAGGTCGTTGAATCTCTGAATCGCCTGGTTGCGCTCGCCGGCCAGCTTTTGAATCTGCTCGCCCGCTTGCTTCAGGGCCGCCTTCCATTTGTCCAATGCCGTCTTGAGGCGTCCCTCTTCCACCACGGAATTCTGCAATTCCGATTCCGACATCGACAATCGCTGGCGCAAATCCTCCAGGTCGGCCGCGTCGTCCTTCAGCGTGCTCTCCTGCTGGGCGATCTTGGCCGATTGCTCGATCCGGGTCTTGTCGAGCTGCTCGACGTTGTTCTCCAGCCGGCTGTTGGCCTGCCATTGAACGGCGCACAGCACCGCCAGCACCCCCACGCCCAGGCAGTTGAATATGGAGAAAAAGCGGTTCATGGCGTCGCCTTCTTTCCCGGGGGGGTGATCTCAAACGCCACCTTTTCAATACCCGCCAGGCGCACCAGGTCCAGCACGTGGATCACGTCCCCGTGCCGGGCCTCGGTGTCTCCGCTGATGATGATCCGCACGTTGGGATTGGCCCGTCGGAATCCCGCCAGGGCGCCGAGCAGTTCATTGTCATCCACCGCCTTCTTGTCCACGTAGGCCGATCCCGCCTTGTCCACCGAAATATCGATGAAATCCCGTTTGGATTCATTCACGGCCGAGACCGCCGTCGGCAGGTTTACCGGCACGCTCTTCAGGTTCACCATGCTCAGGCTCACCAGCATGAACGACGCCAGGAGGAAGAACATGATGTCGATGAGCGGGATGATTTCGATCCGCGCTTCGGCCAGGTCGGAGGGGAGCTTGGCATCGAGTTTAACCGGCATGGGCGGCCTCCCGCGTCTTTTCCCGTTGGTCGATGGCGCGCTGGCGGGCGAATTGCTCCAGATCGTGCCCGTGATGTTTGGCCGATTCCACCAGCAATTCAACGTGGTTGATCGTTCGCTCCAGCCTCGCCCGGAAATGTGCCAGTTGCCGGTTGAAATAGTTGTAGGGAACCAGGCAGAAAATCGCGATTCCCAGCCCGCAGGCGGTGGCGATCAGCGCCTCGGCGATTCCGCCGCTGACCTTCGTGGGTGCAAGTTGTTCCTCGCCGACGAAATGGAACGACCGCATGATCCCGGTGACGGTCCCGAGCAATCCCAGCAGCGGCGCCAGCGTGATCAGCGTTCCCAACACCCATTGCCGCCGTTCGCCCGCCTCCAGCTCTTTCGAAGCGCGAAGCTGCATCGCGCCCAGCAGCGAGCTGTGCGCGTGAACCAAGCCTTCGTGAATGGTCTGAAGGATCGGATCGTGCGGATCGTTGGTGAGAATCATGGCGCCGTCAAAATCGCCGGCGGCGATCGCGTCGAAGCTCCGCTCCATGACCGCCGCCCGCGTTCGCCGCCGCAGGCTCCACCACCACAGCGACCGTTCAATGACCACCGTGACGGCCGCCAACAGGGCCACCAGGATCGGCCACATGATCGGCCCGCCCTCCTGAAAATAATCCACGACGACGTTTGCCAAACCCATGTTCATCATTGCGACTCCTCATTCATGCCGATTGAGTTGAAACTGGATGGAAACCTCATAAATCCGGACGGGACCTTTCCGGAACCGCCAGGTGGTCCGCACCGAGCGAACCGCGGCGCTGTTCAGCACCGGCCACGGACAGGGCGAGATGGCCTCGGCTTGAGTGACCCGGCCATCCTCTCCCACAGTCATTCGCACCACGACTGTTCCCTCCTGCCCGGCTCGAACCGCCTCCGGCGGATAGTCCGGCGCGGGTTGCTCGCCCTCGCCCTCCCCGTAGGTGAGCCGGATGGCGGATTTCTCCGTCGGCGCGGTGCGCGGCGTTTCGGCCCGGTGCACTGGAGCATCCACCGGCTCGGCGAAGGCGATCGCCGGGCTGGGCGCGGCGACCGCCGGCGATTCCGGCGGCGGACTCGCTTCCGCCGGCCGTTGTCGAATCGCCTCGACGTTCAATAGCTCCGCATCGACGGGCGCCGCCGGACCTGCCGGCGGCGACCGACTGAGCGACCAGCGCAATCCAACAAGGCCGACCACGACGCACCCGCACCACACCACCATCGTGGCCACCGCCAACAAACCCGCCTCGTGTTTGACGTCTCCGTCAGAAGTCATAAGCCAAACCCATGTAGAAGGTCCGCCTTTGGCCATACTGCGGCGCGGCAACCCCGATTCCCGTGCCGCTACGAATCTGATAGTTGTCGTCAAACAGGTTCACGATATCGAACCGAAGCTTCACAACTTCCCGCCGCGAGACCGCAAACGCGTGCATGTAGCCGATGTTGACAGGGTAATACCCCGGTTCCGCCGCCGAGTTGGCAAACCCCGACCGCAAGCCCGACGCATACAACATGTCCAGGTACACCTGGTTGTTCTTCCATTGGTACGAAACCCCACCCGACGCCGTGTAGATCGATTCGTGGTCCAGTGGAATGTAGTGCGTTTGGATATACGCCAGTTCGTCCGGATCGATAGTGAACTCCTGGGAGTCGATGTCCTTGCCGTGGTCCAACGTCCACGCGAAGTTGGCGAACGCCGACCACCCGCCCATTTTGTACGTGGTGCTGAATTCGCTTCCGAACACCTCGCCGTAGCGGTAATTGAACGGCGTGAAAATCACCGCGTCCCCGAACTGACCCTCGTCGATGAGGTTCTTGGCGGCCTTGTAAAATCCGTCGAGACTCACCTGCCACGCCTTGGTGATCTGCTGAGAAACCCCCACGTCGTAATAATTTGACCGTTCCGCCACGGGGGCATCGTCCAGCGTGTTGGCGGGGGCGTTCGTGGTGTTGGCGAACTTGGCGATCGAACTGGGCGGGACGTATTGCACCGGCGGGGCGACGAAAAAGCGCGAATACCCCACGTGCGCCGTCGTCTGCGGGGTGATCTTCCAGACCACGTTGGCGCGCGGGCTGACCTGCCCTTCGTTGTCGAAATTCGCCGCGAATTCATCCAACCGGACGCCGTAGTTTATCGTCACAGTCGGCAGAATCTTCCATTCGTCCTGAACGTAGACTCCGGCCTCCGTGCCGTTGTTGCGCGTGTCGTCCACGATCTCCTCGGGAAAGGCAGCCACCGCGCCC
>JBEKIV010000026.1:0-23794 GCA_050011595.1 Tepidisphaeraceae bacterium | reverse complement strand
CGCCCATTGGCCGCGGGCCGAGAGATAAATTTCATGTGCCAGCGTGCCGCGGCCCGCGCCAAAATCCGAAGGATCGACGAGCGGCTCAAGGAAAAATGAGCCTTGGGCGCTGGGCTGGAGAAGGACCCAGTCGGAATCGGGATCGGCGCGGCCCAACTCCGCCAGAACGGTCTGGCTCGTGGAAGTAATGCCGCCCTCGACGTTCACGGCGGCGACGTAGTAATAGATGTCCCGATAATCCTGCACGCGAAGGCCGGCATAAGGGAGGATGTATTCGCCGGTGGCGTTGGTCTGCTCAAAGGTGGACTTCACCGTCGAGCTTTGATAGCGCGCCCCGCCAATCACGTCCCAGAACATGTTGTGGTGCTGGTAAAAGTTGAAAATCAGCTCGCCGCCGCCCGAATAGTCGTTGCCGGTAAACGAACTGCCGGACAGGCCCAGGTCCGCGGCGGTGTACTGGTCCCAGATTCCATAAACCCTGGCCCGCAGGCGATCGGTCCCCAGCGAGGGAACGTCCGCGCCGATCGGAAACTCGTACGAGCCCGTGACATCGGTCGACTGATCGAAATCCGTGATTCCGTCGAGATTGAGGATGTCGTCGTTCCCGCTCAGTTGATTGTCAACCAGGCCAAACCGCTCGCGCCACTCGTTCGTCAGCGCGGTTCCCGTGTTCGAGACCTGGGCATAGACGTACCACGGCTTGATCTCGTTGACGAGATAGTCCAGGGTGTACTGGTCCGGTTGGTCGGCGGCGGAAATCGCCACGTCCACCCGCCGGCCCGGCTGGCGGTTCAGCCGATCGACGTAATCATTGACCCGCTGTTCGTCGAAAAAAGGCGTGGCGCTCTTGGTGGGCCGCGTCGTGGGCTGGACGGGAGAATTGTGAATGATCCGCCCTTGCTTGGAATTGTTGACGCGAGGCTGCCAAGAGGGGATGCGGTCGCCGGAGGCCACCGTCCTGACCTGCGCGGCGGTGGGAACGGAAACCAGGATGTGCAACGTTCCCTTGCGCCTGGGGCGCAAGTCGGTCAGGTCCTGCGGATCGATGTCGCTGGGGCTGGGAACCGCCAGCACCGCGCCATAGCCTTGCCCATTGAGTTCGCGCACGATGGCCTTATCGATCGCCAGAATCGCCCCCTGCGAATACTCGAACGATCCTTCAAGATTCAATTCCGCGATGCGTCTGCGGGCCGTTGGAAGGTTGGGTGCAGTGGGGACATAGCCGGTGCTGGTTTGTCCCAAGTCCACTTCCGTGTTCCCGATGATTTCGTTGAGATGGGCCTGGAATGCGGCATCCGCGGTCGCCTGGCCTGCGCGGGTCTCGAAAATCGGGGAAAAATAGTCAACCGTATAGGTCTTTTCCGGGGCAGGCGCCGGCTTGGTTGCCGGCGCGTCCGCCGCGGCCCGATTTGGCATCGACAGCACGAGAAATAACGCCAGCGCCGTCGAAAAGCCCAGCGTTAAACCAAGAACTTGCCCGATAGTTTGTTTGCAGGGAGCCCAGAGAATTCGCATTGCATCAGATCCAAAAAAGACCAGTGGAATCACCGGATGCGAACCGCCGTAGTGAATTAACTCACCCCATTACACGGTAAGCCATTTCGCCGGTCAAGCGCTCATTGTCGCGAAGTTATTTCAACATATCATCGAGCAGCGGAGCCATGGCATCGGCCCAAATCTGGTAGCCGGCGGCAGCCGGATGGAGGAAGTCCGGCATGATGGGGCGCGGCAATGAGCCGTCGTCGTTCAAAAACTTGCTGCCGATGTCCAGGAATCGAGTCTTATTGCCATCGTCCAGAGTCGCCAAGCCCGCGTTGACCGTTTTGATCTTGGCCCGCCGCGGATCATCGGCACTGGCGCCGCGGGGAAATATTCCCAGAAGCAGCACCTTGGCATCCGGAAGTTTCTCGTGAATCCTCTGCACGATCAACTCATCAGCCTTCAGGACATCTTCAGCCGGATAGCCGATGATGTTGTTGGTGCCGATCATCAGAACCACGACCTTGGGACTGATTCCATCCAGTTCGCCGTTTTCGATTCGCCACAGAACGTGCTGGGTCCGATCGCCGCTGATGCCGAAGTTGACGGCATCCAGCTTGGAATAATACATGTCCCACACCCGCTTGCCCCTGCCGCTCCAGCCTTCGGTGATCGAGTCGCCCAGAAAGAGCACGCCAATGGGACCCTGCGAGCGGCGAAGGAGAAACGATTCATGCAATTTCTTGAAGTGGGCATCCATCTGCCCGTCGGGGCCTAGTTTGGGGGCGGGGATATCCGCCGGCTGAAGAGCCGGCCGCGGGGTCGAAGGCGCGGTCGTCGCATCCGCTGCGGCGCGCCCCCCCAATGCCAGGACCATTCCCATCCCCACAACCGCAATCCACGCATGGCGCAATGTCATCATCCGGTTCTCCGAAAATTGATGGAGCGATGGTACAAGTCCAATCCATATAGTGAAAGAACGTTGCGGGCAATTCCCTCGGCGTCGGCTAACATATCCGCCGATGATCGCCGTCGGCCAGGCCACCGGAAAACCAGACGTCTCGGCCGGCCGCCTCGGCTCGGCCCGGACGGCGACGGCGCTGCTCTGGGGCTTGCTCGCCGTCGGCGCAATCCTGCGCCTGGCGCGATGGATTCATTGGCGAGCCCTCTGGCTCGACGAGATCTACCTGGCCAACAGCCTCCGGAACCGATCGCTGCACGATCTGCTCTCCAAGCCCCTGGACGATTGGCAGGCCGCCCCGCCCGGATTTCTCTTGCTGGTTCACTCGGCCGTCCGCGCTCTTGGTGCGGGCGAGCGGCCGCTCCGGCTCGTTTCGCTCGCGTTTGGATTGGCATCGCTTCCCCTCATGCTGGCCGTGGCGCGGCGTACGCTGGGCGCCGGCGGCGCCGTCGTCGCCATGGCATCGTTCAGCTTCCTCGGACCTCTCATTTACTACAGCAATGAACTCAAGCCATACTCCTGCGACGTGGCCATGTCGCTGGCCGTGACCTTGGCAACCTTGCGTTGGATGGATCGGCCTGGTTTGGGCCGCGCGGCGATTGCCGCCGCCGTCGGCGCGGGGGGGATATTTTTCTCCTATCCGGCCGTCTTCGTGTTGGCCGGGGCGGGAATTTGGATGCTCTGGAACCAGCGCCGGGCCGGCGCTTTGGGTTGGGCCCTGGCCATCTGCCTCGTCTGGGGAATGGTCTTCGCGGCCGACTACCTGATTTTCCTGCGGCCATTGGCATACGGCCAAGCCCATCCTAACCTCGTGCAATACTGGGCCGCGCAAGACGCCTTCATGCCGCCGTCCGGCGCCGATGCCGCCAGATGGGTCATCCGATGTCTCGCCTCGATCGCCCGCAGCCCCGGCGCGATGTGGCTGGACTATCCGGATGCCGCGCTCATCGGCTTGATCGTCGGCATCGCCGTCGCCCTGCGAAACCGCGGCAATCTGCTGCTCGCCCTCGCCCCCCTACCGCTGGTCCTGGCCGCATCGGCGATCCGGCAATATCCCTTCGCCGATCGCCTGGCGCTATTCTTCGTGCCGCAATATCTGCTGCTGCTGGCCGCGGCCACGGAATCACTGTGGACCAATCTTGCCGGAAAAACGGCCGCGATTGCCATCGCGGCGCTGGTGGCGATCCCCTCGGCCGACCGTGCCATCGGCTACCTCTTTTCGCCCCCGGGCCGCGAGGAATCCCTGCCGGCCTATCGCTGGGCCGCCCAACAATGGCAACCGGGCGACTTGGTTTATCTGACTCACTACGCGGAGCCGTCGTTTCGCTATTACCAGCCGCTGGCGCATTGGCCGAGCAACCTCGAATCATCGCAGGCGCTTCACGTTCAGCCGAGGATTACCGAACCCCGGCAAATTCTGGACGATGTGAAACCGCTCGCCGGCCGGCATCGCATTTGGCTGATTCTGATCCACGCCGAGGGCGGCGAGTTTGACGTGCGCACGTTCACCCTGGCCGCGTTCAACGACATCGGCCGTCCGATCCGCCAGTACGACGAGCCGGGGGCGAGTGTCTATCTATATGATTCTTCCGGCCAGCCTCAACCTTAGTTTTCATCGTTCCCACTGCGCTTTTATTGACAGCAATCGGTTAGGCGTCTCAGAGGAAGCGGGATTATCGGAACTCTTCGGGTTTCCCCTATTTCGTGCCTTAAGCGCGTCAACGTAAGGGGCGATCTACAGAGGTAGTGCATTGAACCATGGAGCGGAAGGAAGACAACAATTTGAGCGGGAGACCCCTCGACGTGCTTCAGCGGGAAAAGGCGTTCGCGCAAATGATCCTGGAATCTATTCCAGGGCTGTTTTTCGCGATCGACGCCCAAGGCCATCTGCTTCGCTGCAATTCCGCGTATCAAAAGCTATTCCCGGTGTCCTGTGACGGGCAGCCATCCGATCCAAATCAACCGGATGTCGATCCGATCCGTTATGACTGCATCAAGGCGCACATTCGGGAGGCTCTCGAGAAAGGAAGCGCTTCATCCGACGTTTGCATTCAAAGCCAGGGCGAGCGGCGCTGCTTTCGACTGACCAGTGCGCGAACCCAGGTGGACGAAACCGCCTGCGTCATGGGATTTGGCATCGATATCACGGATTCGAAGGCCATCGAGGCGCTGCAAGCCGGCCAAAACCGGGTCCTTGTCTCGCTGGCAACGGGCGAGAAGCTGGAGAAGGTGCTCACAACGTTAATCCTCGCTGCGGAACAGCAATGCGAGGGAATGCTCGGCTCCATCATGCTGCTGGATGAGGAGGGGCTGCACCTCAGTCCCATCGCAGCGCCAAGCCTTCCGCCGGATTATGTCGCCGCGATTGGTGGTTTAAGGATCGGTCCCAATGTCGGCTCCTGCGGCGCGGCCGCCTATCTGCGTAAGCCCGTCTTCGTCGAGAGCATCGAGACCAGCCCGAATTGGGTCCTTGCATTGGAATTAACCCGTCACCACGGGCTTTACGCCTGCTGGTCCCATCCAATCTTCTCAACGGACAATCGCGTTCTGGGCACATTCGCGATGTACTACCGCAAATCGCGCAAGCCCGATTCCACGTTAATGCGCATCATAGAATCCGGAGCGCATCTGGCGGGCCTGGCGATCGAACGGCATCGCGTCGAATCCCAACTGAAAGCGGCCAAGGAGGCCGCCGAAGCCGCGAATCGCGATCTGGAACAGCGGGTACAGGAACGGACCGCGGAACTTCACAAGGTCCACAAGCAGCTCCTGGACGCCTCGCGCGAGGCGGGGATGGCCGAGGTGGCCACGGGCGTGCTGCATAACGTGGGCAACGTCCTGAACAGCGTCAACGTTTCGACAAGCATCATTATGGATCGGGTCGGCCGCTCGCCGGTAATGAACCTTTCCAAAGCCAGCGCCTTGATGGAAAGCCATCGCGACGACCTGGGTGCGTTCCTTACGTCGGATGAGAGGGGAAAGATGCTGCCCAATTATTTCGCGGCGATGGCCAAGGAACTCGGCGAGGAAAATGCCGCCATTCTGGACGAACTTGCAGTCCTTGCCCGGGGGGTTGAACACATCAAGGAAGTCGTGCGGACTCAACAGGACTGCGCCAAGAATTCGACCTTCCGCCAGCGATGCAATCCCGCGGGGCTGATGGAAAATGCGCTGCAGATGAACCTGATTTCGCTCGAAAGGCATCAAATCGACGTCGTCCGGGAAGTGCAGGACCTGGAAGAGGTCGACCTCGACAAGCACAAAATCCTTCAGATCCTCATCAATCTGATCAGCAACGCCAAGGACGCGCTGACGCGAGGCGAACACACGGGTACGCGACGCATCACCGTTCGGCTTTCGGCGACGGATCAAGGGTCGCAAAAGCGACTGCGCTTCGAGGTCAGCGACACTGGCGTAGGCATTCCGCGTGAAAATCTGGAGCTGATCTTCACGCACGGCTTTACGACCCGGACCGGCGGCCACGGATTCGGCCTGCACACGGCCGCCAACACCGCTCGCGAAATGGATGGAACGCTGACCGCGTTTAGCGACGGCGCGGGCAAGGGCGCCACTTTTGTCCTGGAAATTCCAGTGGAGCAAAACAAGGCGGCGGCCGCATGAACGGCATCACCGTGCAGAATTATCGCCTGCTGGTCATCGATGACAACAAAGCCATCCACGAGGATTTTCGCAAGATACTGACCCTCAACCAAACATCGTCAAGCGGCGCTGCGTCGATGGAAGGCGCGTTGTTCGGCGAGAAGACTGCCCGCCCGGCAAGCCGCATCAACTTCCAGATCGACTCGGCGTTTCAAGGGCAGCAGGGTCTGGAGATGGCTGAGGCCGCGCGCAAAGGCGGCAATCCTTACGCAGCCGCGTTTGTGGACATGCGAATGCCGCCGGGCTGGGACGGCCTGCGTACGATTCGCGAACTCTGGCACATTGATCCGGACCTGAACTTCGTCATTTGCACCGCGTTTTCCGATAATTCCTGGTTGGAAATCGACGAGATTGCCGGCGACAGCGACCGCCTGCTCGTGCTGAAAAAGCCGTTCGAGCCGATTGAGATCAAACGCTTGGCCGCCACGCTTACGGCTAAGTGGACGCTGTCTCGCCGGGCCGCACTCAAGATGTCGGAGCTGGAAAACCTGGTTAGCAGCCGCACCCTGGAGCTTCAACGCGCCGCCACCCACGATCGGCTGACGGGCCTGCCCAATCGCGCCCTGTTCCACGAGCGTCTTTCCCAGGCCCTGGCGTTGACCAAGCGGCAAACCGGGTATCGCATTGCCGTCATGTTTCTCGATTTCGACCGCTTTAAGGTCGTCAACGACAGTCTAGGACATGAGTGCGGGGACCTCCTGCTGCAAGCCATCGGTGGTCGGCTCGCGTCGGCGCTGCGGGGTTCGGACGTCATTTCCTTCGATCGGACTCCCTCGACGATTGCCAGACTGGGTGGCGACGAATTTTGCATCCTGCTGGCCAGTCTTCGCAACGATAACGACGCCGCCCTCGTTGCTGAACGAATCATGAAGGCTCTGGGAGAGCCCTATGATATCGGTGGACATCAGGTCCACAGCACGGCCAGCATCGGCATCGCCGTCAGCACGTCCGGATATGAGCGGGCCGAGGACATGATCCGCGATGCGGATACCGCGATGTACCGCGCCAAGGCTGCCGGCAAGGACCGTTTTGTCCTCTTTGACAAGTCCATGCACGAGCACGCTATGCGCCGGCTGAGCGTGGAAAGCGAGCTGCGCCGCGCTGTCGAGAAAAGCGAACTGATGCCCTATTACCAGCCGATCGTCTCGCTGGAAACCGGCCTGATGATCGGCGCCGAGGCGTTGGTTCGATGGCAACACCCGCAGCGCGGTTTGATCGAGCCCACGGAATTCATGGGAATTGCCGAGGAAAGCTCGCTCGTCAATCTTGTCGGTTCCTATATGCTGAAAGCGTGCTGCCGCCAGATGAGGGATTGGCAGTTGCGGTCTCCGGGCCTGAAAATGTGGCTCAGCATCAACATCTCCAACAAGCAGCTTGCCCGCGAGGATTTTGTATCGGGGGTGGACTGCATCGTGCAGGAAACCGGCGTCGATCCCGCGAGTCTGATATTCGAGATCACGGAGACCGCCCTAGTCGGCAACACCGAGCACACAATCGCCGTGCTTAAACAGCTCAAAGAGAGGGGAATTCGGGTCTATTTGGACGATTTCGGTACGGGATATTCTTCGCTGAACATGCTGCGTTCCTTCTGCCTCGATGGGCTGAAGATCGACCGCTCGTTCGTTCGTGACGCGGTCGACAACCGCCATTACTCGGCCATAATCCAGGCGATCATTGACTTGGCGCGCAACCTGGGAATGGGGGTGGTGGCCGAAGGGATTGAAAGCCACAATCAGATGACCCTGTTGCAAGCGATGAATTGCCAAGTTGCCCAGGGATTTTTGTTTTCTCATGCGGTCCCCGACGCCGAATTTGAAAAGCTCATGACCCAATCGGAAAAGGAACTGAGGGATACTGACGAGGCCGCCGTGGCCTAGATCAAATACCGGGAATCACGGGACTGAGGGGGATTCCGGGCGGAGGCAATCGCCCGCAACCCGGATAACCGCTCTTCACTGCACCTGTCCCGACTGGGAACGGCGGAACATCAGGCGGAACGTGACGCTGGCGGCTGCATAAATGATCGCGGCAAGAACCGCTCCCAGAACCACCCCGCCGACAATCCATGAAATGAAAAGCGAATTGAAAATGGCGATGGACATTGCCGGCAAATGGTCGGTGCGCCAATGGGTCAGGTCGGGCAGCTTGCCGGATATCAACACGTGGCCCAGCACCAGCGAAACGACAGAAAGCAGCGGCCCAAGCGGGGGAGCCGACAATTGGGAACCGGCCACGACCGATAGGGGATGCAACGCCAGGCGGCGGGCGACGTAAAGACTCAGGACCGTTTGCAAGCCGTAGATGGGCAGGCAGGCGATGAATGCGCCGATCGCCAGGCCGGCCGCGAAATCCCTGCGCGCCGCCTGGCCCACCCGCAATTCGCGCCACGCCCGAAACGGGCTGAGCCAATGGAAAAAACGGCGAAATGCCCGTCCAACGGCTCCGCCCGAAACGCCAGGGCGTTCCCGCCCCAAAGCCGATGTTGACTCGATTTGCTTCGACTGCATAATCCTCAATCGAATGACCAGCCACGTCCGGCGAATCATTACCGCGCTGGGGGCGCCCGTCAACGCCGTCGATGCTTGCCGTCAGTTCCGCTCGTGGGCGATTCTGGGTCTGGCGATATTCGCGTTCGCCTCAAGCGTTCGGGCGGACGAGCAGCCTCCGGCCACCGCCGTATCGACCACGCTGTCCAACGATGTCGTCACCGGCGAGCCTTTCCCGCGCGGGCTGCGAGTCATCACCCTCTACGGCGGATACGAGCAGCAACCCAACGGCACACGCGCGCAAATCGGGTTTTGCAGCTTGGGCCTGAACTATTACTTTGCAAACAATTGGGCCTTCGGGTTCGAGGCCACCGGCCTGGGCTGTTCCCAACCGCAGGACAACGTCGGCGCCGGCGGCGCGGACATGATATTGCGCACCCATCTTTGGAACTATCGCCGGTTCTCGTTCTACGGCGATTTCGCCGCCGGAGTCCTGGAAGCCAACAATCGAATCCCCCCCTCCGGGACCGATTTTAACTTCACCATTCAATCCGGCGTGGGAGCCGTTTATCGGCTCAACGAACAGACGGAACTCATGTTCGGCGTGCGAGATTTCCATCTGTCCAACGCGCGCCAGGATGGCCCCGACCGCAATCCATCGCTCAACGGAATCCAGGGTTACATGGGGCTGATGTTCCGGAGGTGAGAGGCATCCATTAGAGAACGTCCCGCGGCTTTGGGCAGGCAAATCATGAGGGCGGCTGTTGCGCTGGGCCGGTTTCTGTTACGATTCGCTCCCCAGGAGAACCCCCAATATGGCCATCAGCGACACGATCAAAAAGGGAATGATCCGAGCACCCCACCGCAGCTTGTTGCGGGCCACCGGGGTTATCCAAAGCGACGCCGATTTCGACAAGCCGTTCATCGCGGTGTGCAATTCATTCGTGCAGATCATTCCGGGCCACGCGCATCTGGACGTCGTGGGCCGCAAGGTGCGCGAGGCGATCCGCGCCGCCGGCGGCGTGCCGTTTGAGTTCAACACGATCGGCGTGGACGACGGGATCGCGATGGGCCACGTCGGCATGAAGTATTCGCTGCCCAGCCGCGAGTTGATCGCCGATTGCGTCGAAACCATGTTGCGGGCGCATTGCTTCGACGGCGTGGTCTGCATCCCCAACTGCGACAAGATCGTGCCGGGGATGATGATGGCCGCCGCGCGCGTGAACGTTCCCGCGATCTTCGTCAGCGGCGGACCGATGAAGGCCGGCATCACCCCGTCGGGAAAGGTGATCGATCTCATCAGCGTCTTTGAAGGCGTCGGGCAGGTTTCAGCCGGCAAAATGAGCGTGGACCAACTGACCGAAATCGAGCAATACGCCTGTCCAAGCTGCGGCTCATGCTCGGGCATGTTCACCGCCAACAGTATGAACTGCCTGTGCGAGGCGCTCGGTCTGGCCCTGCCGGGCAATGGCAGCATCCTGGCGACCGATCCGCGGCGCGACGAGCTGTTCAAACGTGCCGGACAACAAATCGTGCAACTGGTTCAGAAGAACATCCGTCCGCGCGACATCCTGACTCCCAAGTCGTTTGACAACGCCTTCGCCCTGGACGTGGCGATGGGCGGAAGCACGAACACCGTGCTGCACACGTTGGCGGTGGCCATTGAGGCGGGCACGCCGTTTGACCTCAAGCATCTCAATGAGGTCTGCGCCCGCGTGCCCTACCTCTGCAAAGTGGCCCCGTCCGGCAAGTACCACTTGGAGGACGTCGATCGCGCCGGCGGCATCAGTGCGATCCTCAAGACGCTTGCCGGCAAACCCGGCGCGCTCAATCTCGATTGCATGACCGTCACGGGCAAGACGCTCGGCGAAAACGTCGCCAATGCCGCCGTGAAGGACCCCGACGTCATCCGGCCGCTGGACAACCCCTACAGTGAGCGCGGCGGACTGGCGGTGCTGTTCGGCAATCTTGCTCCCAACGGATCGGTCCTGAAAATCGGCGCGGTCGCACCAACCATGCACAAATTCCGCGGCCCCGCCGTCATCTTTGAAAGCGAGGAATCGGCCGCCCAGGGAATTTTGGAAGGCAAGGTCAAGTCGGGCGACGTGGTGGTGATCCGCTACGAAGGCCCGCGCGGCGGGCCGGGGATGCAGGAAATGCTGGCCCCGACCGCCAACATCATGGGCCGCGGTCTCGGCGAAAGCGTCGCCTTGGTGACCGACGGCCGATTCAGCGGCGGCACGCGCGGCGCGTGCATCGGGCACGTCTCCCCCGAAGCCGCCGCCGGCGGCCCCATCGCACTTGTCCAGCCGGGCGACATCATCCATATCGACATCAACAACCGCCGTCTCGAATTGGAAGTCGGCCAAGACGAACTCGCCCGGCGAAAAGCCGCCTGGAAGCGCCCGCCGCCGAAGATTGATTACGGCTATCTCGCCCGCTATGCGGCCCAGGTGACCAGCGCGGATACCGGGGCGATCCTGCATCAGCCCCACTAACCATGAGTACGGCGATTTCCCCCCTGGCGGGCAAACCGGCGCCCAAGGAAATGCTGGTGGATTTGGCCCGGCTGGAACGGGAGTATTACCAGCGGCGACCCGATCTGGCCGACCAAAATCAACTCGTCAGCTTCGGCACGAGCGGACATCGCGGCTCGTCGCTGCGCGGGACGTTTACCGAGGCGCACGTTTTGGCCATCTCGCAGGCCATTTGCGACTACCGCCGCGGGCAGAACATCACTGGCCCGCTTTACATGGGCAAAGACACGCACGCCCTATCCGCTCCAGCCCAGCGCACCGCGCTGGAAGTGCTCGCGGCCAACAATGTACAAACGTTCATCCAGAGCGACGACGGCGTGACGCCGACGCCGGTCATCTCGCGCGCCATTCTTGTTTACAATCGCGGACGCACCGCCGGTCTGGCCGACGGCATTGTCGTCACGCCTTCGCACAATCCGCCGGAAGACGGCGGCTTCAAATACAATCCGACCAACGGCGGCCCCGCCGACACCGACGTGACGGACTGGGTGCAGGATCGCGCCAACGAATTATTGCGCCGGAACAATGCCGCCGTGAAGCGAGTGCCGTTTGCCGCCGCGCTCAAGGCGCCCACCACGCACGCCCAAGACTTCATTCTGCCTTACGTCAATGACCTGCGGAACGTCGTGGACATGGACGCCATTCGCGCGGCCGGCTTGACGCTTGGCGTGGACCCGCTCGGCGGGGCGGCGTTGCCTTATTGGGAGCCGATCAATTCCATTTACAAGCTCAATATCACGGTCGTCAATCCGAAACTCGACCCGACGTTCTCCTTTATGACGGTTGACCACGACGGGAAAATTCGCATGGATTGCTCCAGCCCATTCGCAATGGCCCGTCTCGTGGGCCTCAAAGATAAATTCCGCGTCGCGTTCGCCAACGATCCCGACTCGGACCGGCACGGAATCGTCACGCCATCCGCCGGCTTGATGAACCCCAACCATTATCTCGCGGCGGCCATCGGCTATTTGCTGACGCATCGTCCGCACTGGCCGGCAACCGTGGCGGTTGGCAAGACGTTGGTCAGCAGCGGCATGATCGATCGCGTGGTGAACAAACTCGGCCGGAAATTGTGGGAAGTGCCTGTCGGCTTCAAATGGTTTGCCCCCGGACTGTTCGACGGCTCGCTGTGTTTCGGCGGCGAGGAAAGTGCCGGAGCAAGTTTCCTGCGGCTCGACGGCACAGTGTGGACGACGGACAAGGACGGCCCGATCATGGATTTGCTCGCGGCCGAAATTACCGCGCGCACCGGCAAAGATCCCAGCGAGCATTTTCGTGACCTGACGACGGAATTCGGCACGCCGTATTACACCCGCATTGACGCCCCCGCGACGCCGGAGCAGAAGGCCAGCCTCGCCAGGCTGTCACCCGAAGCCGTGAAGGAATCGAAGCTGGCCGGCGAGGCGATCACCGCCAAGCTGACGCGCGCGCCCGGCAACGGCGCTGCCATCGGCGGGTTGAAAGTGGCGGCCGCCGGCGGCTGGTTTGCCGCCCGTCCCTCCGGCACGGAAAACGTTTACAAAATCTACGCCGAGAGTTTCCGCGACGACCGGCATCTCCAAGCCATTGTGAGCGAGGCCCAGGAGATCGTGAACAACGCGCTGGCCGTCAAGCCGGCAATTTGAATGAGAGGGTCGCTCAGTCGCGATACCGTTCAATGGCGGTACTTGCCTCATTCCGTTAGCCCCCGGCTCTGCCGGGGTTTGCGCGAGAATGGATCGGTCTTTTCACTCAACATGGGTCGCGCTACGCTGCTCACGGAGAACCCCGGCAAAGCCGGGGGCTAACGGAAAAAATGCCCCGGCCGTTGAACGGTATCGCGCTTACTCCGCGACCAGCGCCCAGTTATCGTCGGGGTTGTACTCCATCATCTTCCGCGCAATCTCTTTGGTATCCGGGCCCAGGTCCCTTTGATAGAGCTTGCCTTGGTGGCTGATGATGAACGTCATGATTCCCGATGATCCATACTCCGCGGGGAAAGCGACCAGCGCGAAGCCGGCGATCATGTTTCCATTGATGACGTAGTTGTACTGGCCTCCCGGCGCGGCCGGACCCTGCTCTTTCAATACGCGGAAGTGATACCCGTGATACGGTTGGTGCGGATGGCCCGCGGTCTGTTGGTAGCCTTCCATTTCCGCTTGGGCCATCAAGGGGCCGAACGGGCTTTGCTCCTGGCCGGGGTTGACGCTCCAGTACAAGCCGTCCATTTTGCCGGGCGTGCTTACGATTCTCTGGGCATATTTCAGCACACCGCTGCCGTCGCGATCCTCGCCCGCGTATTGCCGCTGCGCCTGCACGTACGCCCGGCACACCTCGATGGTGTCCAACTCGTTGGCGCCGATCCGGCGAGCCAGGATTTCCGCCTTGCCGGCCTCCGTGTCAAAGAACCATCTCCCATCCGGCGTTTCGGCGATTGGGATGGGGAACGGCCAATCGTCGTTGCCAACGTAGATGATCGACGTCGTGGCATCCTTCTTTTGCAGCCGCGTGTGCTCGGCGGCATGCTGGGCAAATTCCTTGAAGGCGTTGGAGTCTTCCACCTTGTCGCCGGAGACCAGTTCCTTCCACGCCGGGCCGAGAATCTGATGCACCTGCTCATGGTCCTGGGCCTTGACGGCGCTGAGCAGAGCCTTGAGCGCTTCGTCATCGCTGGTGAATACCTGCTGCCCCTGGCCCGGTGCGCCCGGCGCCTGCTCAATTGCCTGCTCAGGCGCCAGCTCGGGCGTCTGCGCGACCGGCTCGGCCGGTGGTGAATTCGCGGTGCTTGCGCACCCGCCCGCGCCCGCCAATACCGCGCCCGCCAGGACGGTTACAATTAACCAGCCCATGCCTGTACGCCTTCCGTTTGTCATAGATCGCTCCTCGGAATCAATGTGGTTCGACATTCATTTTCGGTGGCCGCCACCGCCGCCGCCACCGCTTCCGCCTTTGGATTCATTTCCTCGCGCACTTTGGGCGGCCACGGTCCTGCCGTCGCCTTCGGCGTGAAACGCCTGCACCGGCGCGGGGCGGGGCGCGGGTCTGGCCGGGGGCGCTGGGCGACTTTGTTGGACACGGTTCACCGCGCGCTGCACGTCATTCCGATTCTGATAGCCTTGAAACGCGCCGGGCGCGGGGGCCGGCACTTTGGATTCTTCATACCCCGGCCCAACGCCGCGCTTCTCTTCTGGGATGGGACGTGGAACACGCACCGGCAGCACCTGCGCCGGATTGCGCGCCCAGGGCTTGGTAACGCGCCGGACATCAACGGGTCTACTCCATCCATGATGCCAGCCCTCGCCCCCCGCCACCCAGCGATTTTGCCAGTCCACGTCGTTATCGAGCCATAGGCCTTCCGGATATCCCTGGCCGAACGTGAGATACACACCGGCTGCGCCGTCTCCCACGTACGCCAATTGCGGGTCATATTGCGGCACATAAACGAGATTAGGATCGACCGGAAGTATCTCGATCTCATCTCCGTCCATGACCACCTGCTGTTGCGGAGTGCTTTGCAGGGTTCCCGCGCTCAGGGCTTGCTGCCGCAATTCCTGGATGGCGTTCATAACGTCCGCCTGCTGATTCAAGAACGCGACGCCGAGCGATTGCGTCCAATCGAGTTGGTCGTTCATCATCGCCAGGACGGTGGGATAGTGCAGCAGGGCCTTGATGGAAGGTTCCACGTCCTGCGCGTCGATCAAGGCTTCGGCGGGGTTGGGGTTGGCTTGCAGCCAACGTGCTCCAAGCGCGACCTGCACCGGATAAGTGGATGCCGGCAGTATCTGCGCTATGAGGGGATCGGGATAGAGCGCGATGGGCGCGACCAATGATTGGAGCTGTGCGTCGGTGAGAGTGGCTGTCTCCGCCGCCGCGACCGGCGGCGCCGCCAGGTCCGAATCCTCCTGCGATGACGCGATCGGCGCCACGCTCAACAGCATCAGCATGGCCACCGATAGCGTTGTTCGAATCGCTCTTGCGCGGCTCATAAGCGAATCCTCCCGGTTTTCATCAGAACCAAGAGTATACTGCATATTCGCACAATTATCGCCCGTGCCCGATGGCGTCGGTTTTTGTTGTTCCCCGCAGCATCGTTTCTCACATAAGATGCACCCACATGTCGCTTGCTTCACCCCTTGCTGTACCCGCCGCCGTCGATGCTTCGGTCAACGGGTCCGGCGCCAAGTCGGCGGAGAGTCTCAGCAGCGAAGAGGCCCACCGCCTGGCCGACCAGTTCGGCCCCAACTCCATGCCCGATACCTCCTCGCATCCGGCGCGAATGGCGATTGAAAAACTGTGGGCGCCGATTCCTTGGATGCTGGAAGCGGCGATCGTGCTCGAGCTGGTGCTCGGCAAATATATTGAAGCCGGGATCATCGCGGTGCTCCTGTTGTTCAACGCCGCGCTTGGATTCTTTCAGGAGGGACGCGCCCAGGCAACTCTGGCGGCTCTGAAGAAGCGGCTGGCGCTGACCGCCTCGGTCCGTCGCGACGGTGTGTGGAAAAACTGCCCGGCGGCCGACTTGGTGCCGGGCGACATCGTGAAATTAACGCTTGGCAGCGTGGTTGCCGCCGACGTGCAGCTTGTCGAGGGGAACGTCCTGCTCGATCAATCCATGCTCACCGGCGAGTCGATTGCCACCGAAGCAGGTCCGGGGTTTCAGACCTATGCCGGGGCGTTGGTGCGCCGCGGCGAGGCGGTGGCCCGGGTCACGGCGACGGGAATCCGCACCAAGTTCGGACGAACGGCAGAACTGGTTCGCACCGCCCGTGTCGTCAGTTCACAGCAAAAGGCCGTGTTGCGCGTGGTCCGCAATCTCGCCGTGTTCAACGGCATCCTGATCGTCGGTCTGGTGGCGTATGCCTTGGCCCATGCGATGCCCGTGCAGGAAATTATCCCGTTGGTGCTGACGGCGATTCTGGCATCGATCCCGGTCGCGCTCCCGGCCACGTTTACACTGGCGAGCGCTCTGGGGGCGCGGGCACTGGCACACCAGGGGGTTTTGCCAACGAGGCTCTCCGCCGTCGACGAAGCGGCCTCGATTGACGTGTTGTGCGCAGACAAGACCGGGACGCTCACGCGCAATGCGCTAACGGTTACGGCAGTGCGCCCGATGCCGGGTTTCGACGAGTCGCATGTTTTGATCATGGCGGCGCTCGCCAGCTCTGAAGGTGGACAAGACCCTGTCGACGGGGCGATTCGTTCCGCCGCCTCCGGTAAAGCGGCTTCTCATCCGATCAAACTCATTCACTTTGTTCCCTTTGATCCCGCGACGAAGATGTCCGAGGCAACGGCGAGCGACCCGAGCCTTGGGCCGCTGCGTATCGTCAAGGGCGCCTTTGACGCCGTCGGCCGTTTAGCCGCCCCTTCACCCACCGCGCCCGCGTTGGCAAATGAACTGGAGTCGAAAGGCTTTCGGGTGCTGGCTGTCGCGTCGGGACGCGCATCGGCGATGCAGCTCATGGGGTTGATCGCGCTCAGCGATCCGGCCCGCGAAGATTCCGCCGCCCTGGTCACGGAACTGAAAACGCTGGGCGTTCGCACGGTGATGGTCACAGGCGACGCTCCGGCAACGGCGGCGATTGTCGCTCATGCCGTCGGTCTCGATGGAGCGGTTTGCCCACCTGGGCCGATCCCCAGCGAGGTCCGCCCCGAGAATTTCGCCGTCTTTGCCGGCGTTCTTCCCGAGGACAAATACAAACTGGTGAAGGCGTTCCAGCAAGCCGGTCACATCGTCGGCATGTGCGGCGACGGCGCCAACGATGCCCCGGCGCTGCGCCAGGCTCAGATGGGAATCGCCGTATCGACGGCGACCGATGTCGCCAAGTCCGCCGCGGGCTTGGTGCTCACCAATCCGGGACTTGTCGGCATCGTTGCGTCGGTCAAGGAAGGGCGCATCACGTTTCAGCGCATCCTGACCTACACGCTGAACTCCATGACCAAGAAGATCGTGCAGGTGCTGTTCCTGGGCGTGGGTCTTATCATGACCGGGCACGCGATCCTCACCCCCATGCTGATGGTCATCGTGATGATGGTGGGCGACCTTCTGGGTATGTCGTTGACGACCGACAACGTCCGCCCGTCGCCACTGCCCAATAGCTGGCGAATCGGCAATCTGACGATCGCCGGTATATCTATGGGCGTTTCCGAACTGGCGTTTTGCGTCGGTGTTCTGACGATCGGCCACTTCCGCATGGGACTGGGCATCGCAACGCTACAGACCTTGGCGTTCGTCACCTTGGTATGCGGGAATCAGGCAACCACCTATGCCGTGCGCGCTCGCGGGCGAATTTGGTCTTCGCCCCGTCCCAGCCGCTGGCTCGTCTTTTCGTCCGTCGCCGATCTACTGATCGCCTTGGTCCTGGCCGAACGCGGCTGGCTTATGAGGCCACTGTCGCTCTTGGTGTTGATCGGCGTACTTGCCTGCGCGATTGCATTCGCCTTTGTGCTGGATTTGGTGAAGGTCTCCGTATTCAGTCGCTTGAGGATCGCATGAATGACCGCGAATCGGGTCGAACTACAGGAGCAAATCATGGGAATCGACCTGATGGAACAGAGCGTCGAACCCTAATAGGATGGGAGCGAAATGAGCGATAACAAGCACGATGTGGAAAACGAAGGAGCCAAGCCGCGAGATCACGCTCACCCGCGCCATCACTTTTGGAGGCACGCGCATCGAGATTGGCGAGTCTGGCTCGCGGTGGGGCTGATGCTCGCCCTTATGCTTGTCTACGTGATGACGGACAGTTTGTCCTTAAGACCGGGCAAGCGTGCGATTCAATCAACTCCCGCAGCGAACGCGCCTTAGAATCGCGGACGATCTATCCAAAGGAATAAACCATGCTCAACGACGTGATGGAACCCAAACTCGAACGCGACGCCAACGGTCCGCTCCCGCCCGAACTGCTGCGAAAGATCGACGCTTATTGGCGTGCCGCCAACTATCTTTCGGTCGGGCAGATTTATCTCTACGACAATCCGCTGCTGAAGCGGCCGCTGGCGCTGGCGGACGTGAAGCACATGCTCCTGGGACACTGGGGCACGACTCCCGGGCAGAACTTCATTTACGCGCACTTGAACCGGGTCATCAAGAAATATGACCTGGACATGATTTACGTTTCCGGCCCCGGGCACGGAGGCCCGGCCGTCGTCGGCAACACTTATCTCGAGGGCACTTACAGCGAGATCTATCCCAACATCAGCCAGGACGAGGCCGGGCTGCGGAAGCTCTTCATTCAGTTTTCCTTTCCCGGCGGAATTCCCAGCCACGCATCGCCGGAGTGCCCCGGCTCGATCCACGAGGGCGGCGAGTTGGGCTATTCGCTCAGCCATTCGTTCGGGGCGGTGTTCGACAATCCCGATCTCGTCGTCGCCTGCGTCGTCGGCGATGGCGAGGCGGAAACCGGACCGCTGGCCACGGCGTGGCATTCCAACAAGTTTCTCAATCCGGCCACCGACGGCGCGGTGCTGCCGATCCTGCATCTCAACGGCTACAAGATTTCCAACCCCACTGTCCTCGCGCGTATCACTCGGGAGGAATTGGAACAGTTGCTCCGCGGTTACGGGTGGACGCCCTACTTCGTCGAGGGATACGAGCCCGCGCCGATGCATCAGGCCATGGCCACGACGCTCGACATGGCGGTGGAGCAGATCAAGAAAATCCAGCAGGACGCCCGTGTCCACGGCAACTTAACACGTCCACGCTGGCCGATGATCGTCCTCAATTCCCCCAAGGGCTGGACGGGGCCGAAAGTGGTCGATGGTCTGCGGGTCGAAGGCACCTTCCGTGCGCATCAGGTGCCGCTCTCCGATCCAGCCACCCATCCTGAGCACCTCAAGCTATTGGAGGATTGGCTGAGGAGCTACCGGCCGGAGGAACTCTTCGATGCGCAGGGCCACCTGAAACCGGAACTGGCTGAGCTTGCGCCCAAGGGCGAACGGCGCATGGGAGCGAATCCCCACGCCAACGGCGGCTTTCTGCTCCGCGACCTGCGGATGCCGGATTTCCGCGACTACGCTGCTGACGTTCCCGCACCGGGGGCGCCCGGCATCGGTGACACGCATGTGCTCGGGCCTTTCCTGCGCGATGTGGCGAAGTTGAACAGTGAGCAGCGGAATTTTCGGGTCTTTGGTCCTGACGAGACGCTCTCCAACGGCCTGGAGGCTCTGTTTGAAGCGACCAAACGCCAGTGGGACGCCGCGACCGTGCCGAACGACGAGTTCCTCGCACCCGCTGGGCGCGTGATGGAAATGCTCAGCGAGCACCAATGTGAGGGCTGGCTGGAGGGCTACCTGCTCACCGGACGGCATGGACTCTTCAATTGCTACGAGGCGTTCATCCACATCGTCGATTCGATGTTCAACCAGCACGCCAAGTGGCTAAAGGTCACCTCGGGCCTGCCGTGGCGGCGTAAAATCTCCTCATTAAACTACCTGCTGGCCTCGCATGTCTGGCGGCAGGACCACAACGGCTTTACCCACCAGGATCCCGGATTCATCGACCACGTCGTCAACAAGAAAGCCGAGGTGGTGCGCGTTTACCTTCCGCCGGATGCTAACTGCCTGCTGTCGGTGATGGACCATTGCCTGCGCAGCCGCCATTACGTCAACGTCGTAATTGCAGGCAAACACCCGGCGCCGCAGTGGCTTACGATGGACGCCGCCCTCAAGCACTGCACGGAGGGCATCAGCATTTGGCAGTGGGCCAGCAACGACCAGGGCGTGCCACCCGACGTGGTCATGGCCTGCTGCGGCGACGTGCCCACGCTTGAGACACTCGCCGCCGTCTCCATAATGCGTGCGCACCTTCCCGAACTGAAAATCCGGGTAGTCAACGTTGTCGACCTTATGAAGCTACAGCCGCAAAGCGAGCACCCGCACGGGTTGAACGAAATGGATTTCGACGAGCTCTTCACCAAAGACAAGCCGGTTATCTTCGCCTTCCACGCCTATCCGTGGTTGATCCACCGGCTGACCTACCGCCGCGCCAACCACGACAATATCCATGTCCGGGGCTACAAGGAAGAGGGCACCATCACCACGCCCTTTGACATGACGGTGCTGAACGAACTGGACCGCTTTCACCTGGTGATGGACACCATCGACCGCCTGCCCCAGACCGGTGAGCAGGGCATCTACTTGAAGCAGCAGCTCAAGGACAAGCTGATTGAGCACAAGCAGTACATCGACAAATATGGCGAAGACCTGCCGGAAATCCGAAACTGGAAGTGGAGCAACCCCAAATGAATGCGCAAGAGCTTATAGACATCGCGAGAAGGTGGAGGGTTAGTGAAAAAGCTAATTGTCTATGATCTGGACGGTACACTGGCGGAAAGCAAATCGTCTCTTGATGCCGAAATGGCGGCGCGGCTGCATGACCTTCTCGGCGTCATCAAGGTGGCGGTGATTTCCGGAGGCGATTGGCCGCAGTTTGAAACACAACTTCTCTCCCATCTTCCCCATGACGAACGCCTGGCGAATCTATCCCTTCTTCCCACCTGTGGAACAAAGTTCTACCAATACGCGGGGGATTGGAAAAAGCTCTATGAAGAAGATTTCACCGCGGATCAACGAGAGAAGATCTTCAGTTCTCTAAGAAAGGCGCTGCGAGCCGCGGGATTCAAGGTTGAAAAGACCTGGGGAGAGGTGATTGAGGACCGGGGAAGCCAGATAACCTATTCCGCATTAGGCCAGCAGGCCCCGCTGGAAGAAAAGGACAAATGGGATCCTGATTACGCCAAACGAAAAAAGATCAAAGCCATTCTTGACACTTACATTCCCGAGTTTTCTGTCCGCATCGGCGGCGCGACGTCCATTGATATCACCCGGCCAGGCATTGATAAAGCTTACGGCATCAGAAAGCTCCGAGACCTTTTGGGTATATCACTGAAAGAGATGATCTATATCGGTGATGCCTTGTTTGTGGGAGGGAACGACTACCCCGCGGAAGAAGCCGGGGTTGTTTCGATCCCCATTCGAGACCTTCGTGAAACCAAACGGGTGACTGAAACCATCATTGCCTGTTTAGACGGCGATCACAAGGCATGAGCGGGCGAAGAAAGTTGATGAGTGGATTTGCATTGCAGCGCCTGGGGCTTGCGACATTTGCATCGTATCACGGCACCGAACTCGGCAACGTGGATGACAATGATGCCAGCCTCTTTCCCGTTGCCCTTCCGAATCCATCTGGGCGCCCGGAGCTGGGGATACTCCACCGGCCGCTTTTTTCCGGCACGCCTCCGGAGGAGACGGCTTGCCATCCCGCTTCCCGTGAGGTGGATCTCGATCGGGGAAGGTTTTTGGATTTCTTGGTTCGAGGCGCGGGTAAGAAATATTCGGAGGCCTGCCCCTACGTCGTGTTCGCGTTTTCAGGGTCCTGCGGCACATGACTGCGCAGCCATGGGACAAGCTTGTCGAAGCTGAACTGGTTTGCTTCATGGAGGGCCGCGACGAAAACGTAGGTCTCCTGGGCGTCCGCCGTGAGACGCGAGCCGTTGATGGCGAGAAAAGTATACGTGGCGGCGAAAGCCGTCCGCTTATTGCCGTCGATGAAGGGATGGTTCTGTGCCAGGCTCTCCCAGAGCGCGGCGGCTTCCTCGATCAAGCTGGCGTAATAGCCGGTCTGCGGCCGGTAGAGGGCGGCTTCCAGCAGTCCTTGATCCCTGACGCCCTGGGCGCCGCCATAGCGTTCGATCTGGTCAGTGTGCATGGCCAGCACTTCAGCCATGGTGAGGTAGTCGGTCATCCCGCGAGCTTCTTATAAAGCGGGCCATATTTTTCATGGCTGGCGAGATACGCCCCCATGACGTGTGGGCGCGGCTGGGCGTTCTTGTGCTTCTCGATCAGGTCGGCGAGAGCTTCGTCCACGAGCGCCTGAAGTTGCCGACCTTCCTTCTCGGCGAGCGAGCGCACGGCCGACAGGATTTCGCGATTGACCTGGGTGGCGAATTTCTCGCGAGTCTGGGACATGAGACACCTCTCCTAATACCCTCACGCTATCATGACATATCATGAAATGTCAAGAAACAACGAGCGAGTGGCGAGGGCCTGTTTTGTAGGTCCGCGGCACTTTTGAGCCCCAAAGGGGCGACCTAGTCTAGTCCGGCCAGCGGCCTGGGTTAAGCTTCGTAGTAGGGGGACAGCTTGCCGTCCCCTCGGTGTACCTTGCCGCCCCCGAGCCCCGAATCCCGAGTCCCCAGCCCCATTTGAGCAATTCTGACCACCCCTCTGAGCCCTTTTGTACAGCCTCGCGAGTTATCTCCCTTTATAAAGGTCGTGTAAGTCAGGGTAGGCAACCAGTGTGGAGAGCCGATGCGAACCTCAACGCAAGCTCCATGGATAAGCGACTACGATATGTACCTGCTGGAGGAAGGCACGCACTGCCGTGCCTACGAGAAGATGGGGGCACACCTCGGCGAGTTGGCCGGGCAGCGCGGCGTTCATTTCGCTGTGTGGGCGCCCAACGCCAAGCAGGTCAGCGTGCTCGGGGACTTCAATGGATGGAACCCGCGATCGAATGCCCTGGCATCGCACGGTGCAACCGGCGTATGGGAGGGCTTTGTACCGGATGCAGGGGCTGGGGCGCTGTACAAGTATCACATTACGTCTCAGTACCAGGGTTATGAGGTAGATAAAGCCGATCCGTACGCATTTGCCGCGGAAATCCGGCCGCAAACCGCCTCCCGGGTGTGGGACCTCAGCACCTATTCGTGGGGAGACAGCGAGTGGATGGCGAACCGCGCAAGGAGAAACGGGCTGGGTTGCGCCGTCTCCATTTATGAAGTCCATCTCGGCTCCTGGAGGAGAGTGCCAGAAGAGGGAAACCGTCCGCTTACTTACCGGGAAATGGCCGTGCAACTCGCCGACTATGTTCAGGAGGCGGGTTATACTCATGTCGAGTTCCTTCCCGTCATGGAGCACCCCTTCGATGGCTCCTGGGGGTATGAAGTCATCGGCTATTACGCACCCACGAGCCGATTCGGCACGCCCGCGGATTTCATGTACCTGGTGGATTGCCTTCATCAACGTGGCATCGGAGTGATCGTCGATTGGGTCCCGGCGCATTTCCCCAAAGACCAGGCCGGGCTCGGTTATTTCGACGGCACGCACCTGTACGAACATTCGGACCCGCGGCAGGGCGAGCAGCCCGAGTGGAATACGCTCGTATTCAACTATGGGCGTTCCGAGGTTCGAGGTTTTCTCATCGCCAATGCCCTCTTTTGGTACGACAAGTATCACGTCGACGGCCTGCGCGTGGATGCTGTCGCCTCGATGCTCTACCTGGATTACGGACGCCCGAAAGGCGAGTGGATTCCTAATCAGTATGGAGGCAAGGAGAACATTGACGGGCTTCAGTTTTTGCGGCAACTGAACGAACAGGTGTACGCCGCATTTCCCGATGCCATGATGGTTGCCGAGGAATCCACCGCCTGGCCGATGGTGTCGCGGCCGGTGTATCTCGGCGGTCTCGGCTTCGGCCTCAAATGGAACATGGGTTGGATGCACGACACTCTTGAATACATGTCGACGGACCCGATCTGTCGCCGGTATCACCAACACGAGCTCACTTTCAGCCTGGTTTACGCTTTCTCAGAGAATTTCGTATTGCCTCTCTCGCACGATGAAGTGGTCTACGGCAAGGGTTCGATGCTCACCAAGATGCCAGGCGATGACTGGTGTAAGTTCGCGAACCTCCG
>JBEKIV010000025.1:0-24361 GCA_050011595.1 Tepidisphaeraceae bacterium | reverse complement strand
CATTTTTCATAAGCTTGCGGATCAGCCCGAAAAATCATGCTCACCGCGGAGGTCGCAGGGATCGCAAAGAATTTGTGAACCACGGATTACACGGATTGCACGGATAATTTCTTCTCCCATCCGTGCTTATCAGTGTAATCCATGGTTCAATCGGTTTTGTTTGGTTGCGGCTTTGCCGCGCTGTGGTCTCTGCGTGCTCCGCGGAGAAAATTCCGCCCTACCCCTTCAACACCTGCCCCTGCACCAAATCCCGGAACAGGCCCGGTTGGCCGACGAGCGCGTCGTAACTCCCATCCTGAACGATCCGCCCATCGTCGATGACCAGAATCCGATCGCAATGCTTCACCGTGGCCAGGCGGTGGGCGATGATCAGCGACGTTTTCCCCGAGACGGCGTTTTCCATGGCCTGCTGAACCATGGCCTCGCTGACCGTATCCAGGGCGCTGGTGGCCTCGTCGAAGATGAAATAATCCGGCTCAGCCAGGAGGGCGCGGGCGATGGCCAGACGTTGGCGCTGGCCGCCGGATAAGGTCGATCCACCCTCGCCGACCGGCGTATCCAGGCCGGCCGGCAATCTCGAAATGAATTCCCACGCATTGGCCAATTCGCAGGCCCGGCGGATTTCGGCATTGCCGGCGCCCGGGCGGGCGACGCACAGGTTGTCGCGAATGCTGCTGCGAAAGATGAACGGGTCCTGCGGAACGACGCCGAACTTATGGCGAAGGTCCGGGCCGCGGCAATGCCGGATATTCATTCCGCCGATGAGGATCGCGCCCTGGTCCGGATCGTACAGCCGCAGAAGAAGCTGGGTGATCGTGCTCTTGCCCGCGCCGGACGGGCCGACCAGCGCCACGCGCTGGCCGTACGGAATCGTCAGGTTCACGTCTTTCAGGACCTGCCTGTCCGGGTCGTAACCGAACGTCACGTTGTACAGAACGATCTGGCCCTTTTGCGGAAGCGGCGCTTCGTAGCCGATCGGATCGGGAGTGGTGCTGGCGGTTTTGAGGACGGCCTGTATCCGTTTCACGCCCGCCTGCGCCGCCGCTTTGAACGTGGAGAGTTGGAACAGGACCATCAGTTGCCCCTGGAGCGATGCGAACGCGACCAGATAGATCTGGAGTTTGCCGATGGTTATCTGTTGTTCCGGGGGCTTATGCGAATGGTCGTAGGAATATCGCCACGCCAGCGCCACGCACAGCAGCGCGAAGCAGAGATACCCGGTCGTTTCGTGCTTCATCCATTGAATGTGCGAAAGCACGTCCCGCCGATAGCTCTTTCGGCCGACCTCCCAGACCTGCTGGCCGAAATCCTCGGCGACCTTGTCCTCCATCGCGTACAGTTTGACGTCCCGCGATCCGCGCAGCAGATCGGCCACGAAGCCGGTCACTTTGGTCTCCGTGTTCTGATATTCGTTGTGCAGCGCTTGAATCCGCGGCCGGGTGCTGTGCATCAGCCAGGCCGTGCAGAGCACCGCGAAGAGCAGCACGAGGGTCAACAGCCAATCCCACGTTCCCAGCCAAACCAGGGTGCTGATGACGATGCACAGCGCCCCGGGCGCTCCGAACGTGAACTGCTGAAAAAAATTCTGCACCTGCAACAGCGGGCTGCCGAACAGATAGCTGAACAGTTCCCCGCTGTGGTGCTGGCGATGAAAACGCAGACAGAGATGGTTCACGTGCCTGAAGAAATTGGCCCGGACGTCGAACAGGACTTTTTCCCGCACGTACGTGAAGATTCGATACCCCGCGTGCCAGACCAGCATGCGGCCGAAGATCGACGCGAAAAGATACAGCCCGATCAACGTGGCCAGCCGATGCCAGCGCTGGCTGGACGTGATGCCGGTTGCCAGGATGACCTGGTCGACGAGATATTTGGGCGCAACGGTTTGGAACGTGATGGAAAGCCCGTGCAATGCGCTGAGTGCCAGAGCCGCCAGAACCAGGCCGCGATAGGGGTAAATGGACGGCCAGAGAAACCGCCAGAAATTCGGCCGTTCCGCTTTGTCGTCCGGGTCGATCGCGGGTTCCCCAGGCCATTTCGCCGCGTCAACCGCCGGGCCTTCCCGGCCCGCTGCCGCGCCCTTTTTCAAGGCCGAACCTGGAGAAACCACTTCCGTGCCCATCGACCCGCGCATTCATCCGTTATCGGAAAAGACCATTGGTTTTCGCCAAAGACTGACACAGAGATCACAGAGGACACACCAGAGCACAGAGGAAAACTGAATTTTCGGCTCTATCTCTGTGTACTCTGTGTCCTGAGTGATCTCTGTGGTGCATTTCGTTAGTCATTGGTGATTCATTTCGCTTTCAAATCCAGCACCGCCGAGTTCATGCAATATCGCTTGCCCGTCGGTTGCGGACCATCGTCAAACACGTGCCCGAGATGCGACTGGCACGTCGAACAAACGACTTCCACTCTCTTCATTCCATGCGAGCCGTCTGACCGTTCGGACACCGCCTGGTTCCGAATCGGCGAAGAGAAGCTCGGCCAGCCCGTGCCGGAATCGAATTTCGCACCGGCATCGAAAAGCTCCTGCCCGCAGACCGCGCAATGATAAATCCCCGGACGATGCTCGTTCCAGTATTTGCCCGAAAACGCCCGTTCGGTCCCCGCCCGGCGCGCGACGGCAAACTGCTCCGGCGTCAACTTTCGCCGCAGCTCTTCATCGCTGACCTGCCAATGGCTGACCCCGCATGCCGATTCGCAGCCCGCGCGCTCCTTCGCCGCTTGGGCCGCGAGATGCGTGTGGACCTTGGCGATTCCCACATGGCAACTCTGGGCCTTGCCGCGTCGCTCGAAATATTTCTGGTGATATTCCTCAGCGGGATAGAACGTTTCCGCGGGCACAATCTGCGTGACGATCTTTCGCCCAAACACCCCGGACCGGTCCACTTCCTCCACCGACGCCCGGGCCAGACGCTCCTGCTCGGCATCGTGGAAAAAGATCGCCGAGCGATACTGCGACCCGACATCCGGACCCTGCCGATCCACCGTCGTCGGATCGTGACTGCTCCAGAAAACGTCCAGCAATTCGGCAAAGCTCACCTTGGCCGGATCGAACGAAACCCGCACCGCCTCGGCATGCCCCGTGTCATCGTTGCAGACGTCTTCATAGCTCGGCCCGGCAGTGCGTCCGCCGGTATATCCCACCTGCGTCTGCGTGACGCCGTCCACCTTTGCAAACGCCGCCTCGACGCCCCAGAAGCATCCCGCCGCGAATGTCGCCTGCTCGGCTTTCATATCGACCTCCAAGATGCGGCCCAGCGCCGCAATTTACTATAGGCGCGCCAAGCGATATTCGCACGGCGCTCTGTCGGTGGCCGTGTCTTGCAGTATCACAGACGCCTTCTTAAACTCACCGCCATCATCTGTCGAAAGGAACGCGCCGCCTTGGAACCCGTGAAAACCCGATCGCTCGAAGAAATCAAGCAGGAACTCAAACAGCTCTTCGTGGAAAACCTCTCCCTGGAAGAACTCAAGCCCGAAGACATCAAGGACGACATGAGCCTCTTCGGCGAAGGCGGCGTGGGATTGGATTCCCTCGATGGGGTTGAAATCGTCGTTCTCCTTCGCCGGCAATACGGGTTGGACGTCAAGGCAATGCAGAAGGGCCGGGACATCTTCCGCTCGATCAATACGCTTGCCCCCTACGTGCTGGCCCACGCCACGAAATAGGCATTGTCTCGCTTTTCCCAGGAGATAAACCGCGAAGACGTGAAGGACGCGAAGTTGCGCGAAGAAGGAGGAAGATCAATCTTCGCGCAACTTCGCGTCCTTCGCGTCTTCGCGGTAATCTTCCCGGTAATCTCTATTCGAGGCTCGTCAGCGCAAGAATATTCGGATGAAGACAACAGGAACATCCCCCGTTTGGATCGCCGGGCTCGGCGCCGTCTCCGCCGCCGGAATCGGCGCCCCCGCCACGCTCGCCGCGTTCCGGGATTCGGTGAGCAATCCGTCCTCCGCGCTGCCGTTTGAAAGTACGATTTCCTGCCCGACTTTCCAGGTGGCTGCCGACTTGCCCGTCCTTCCGCCACGATACAACAACTCCCGCACCCTGCGGCTGACGATGCTGGCCGTCAGCCAGGCCCTGGCGGAGGCGGGTATCGAAGATTTTTCAGCCGAAACCCGCGTCGGCGTCGCGGCCGGCACCACCGTCGCCAGCCAACTCAATAACATTCCGTTTTACGAGGCCTACCGCCGAATGGACAATCCGCCGCTCGACGCCATCCACGATTATCTCCGCGCCAATCTGGCCCAGGCCGTCGGCGATCTGCTGCACGTCACCGGCCCGCGCATGACGATCGTGAATGCCTGCTCGTCCGGCACGGACGCGATCGGCGTCGCCGCCAGTTGGATCGACGCGGGCCTGTGCGACGTCGCCGTTGCCGGCGGCGGCGATGAACTCAATCGCGTGGCCCTGGCAGGATTCTGGTCTCTGGGCGTTTACAGCTCCGAACCCTGCGCGCCGTTCGACCGCGATCGCGCCGGCCTGAACCTCGGCGAAGGAGCGGGAATCATCGTGTTGGAATCGGACGCCCACGCCCGCCGCCGCGGCAGAAAAAACGCCTTTCAGGTCGCCGGATTCGGCACGGCCTGCGATGCCCATCACCTCACCGCCCCGCATCCCGAAGGCCGCGGCCTGCACGCCGCCATCTCCTCGGCCCTTGCCCAAGGGCAAATCGGCCCCGATCAAGTCGCGTTCATCAACGCCCACGGCACCGCCACCGCCGACAATGATCGGGCCGAGGGAAAAGTCCTGGCCCGCATATTCGGCCCCGAGATCCGATTCCTTTCCACCAAGGCTTACACCGGCCACACCCTCGGCGCCGCCGGCGGCCTCGAAGCCGCGTTCACGGTCCTGGGCCTTGGCGAAGGCTGGCTTCCGGCCAGCATGGGATTCCAAAACCAAGCCGACGACATTCCCGTCGCCCCCATCCGCCGCCGCACTACGATTTCCGGCCAGTACGCAATGTCAACCTCCCTGGCCTTCGGCGGGAACAATTCCGCCGTGCTGATTCGGAGGATCGCATGACCTCCGGCAACCCAAACGCAAAACTTCTCCCGCCCGCCGCGGTCCTCGGCATTGGCGCCGTGACGCCCATGGGCCGCGATTTGCCGACCCTCGCGCGTAAACTTTCCGAACCGATCGAGCCGGCTTCGCTCCTTCGCGTCAGTGATGATCTTCTGGCCGACCCGACCGTCTCCCGCGGTCTGCGGCGGGCCGACCGTTTCGTCCGCATGGCCGCCATCGCCGCCTTGGACGCCTGGACCCAAGCCCAAAATGCCTGCGCGGGCGTCGCCATGGAACGAGTTGGATTGATCGTCACCTCCGGCCTGGGCCCACATGGCCGGGGCTTCAAATTTCTCGACGGCATTCTCGATTGCGGCGACTCCAACGCCCTTCCCACCGATTTCTCCCATTCGGTCCATGGCGTGGCGGCATCTTATATTGCCGGACTTCTGGACCTACGCGGCCCGTCGCTCTCCACAACCGATTTTGAATCCGGCTTCGAACAAGCCGTGCTTCAGGCACAATGCTGGCTCATTTCCGGCTCCTGCACCCGTGTCCTGCTCGGGGCGGTTGAGGAGCTGGGCGAAGTCTTGATCCGTTGCGCTTCGCGATTGCTGCCGGACAATCCGCCATTCGCCCTCGGCGAGGGAGCCGTGTTTTTGACGCTGGGGCCATCCGATGCCGGAGGCATCGCTCATCTTGACGCCACCGCGTCGATGAAAGACGTCGGCCTGTTGATCCTGGACGAACCAAGCCTCTTTCCAAACTTCGCCCCCCCGCCCGCCGGGGGACGGTATGCCACGACTTTCACGCCCTATTTTGGCCATACGGCCAGCAATTCGGCGTTCCAGTCGCTCGGAGGTCTGTTGTCCCTGGCCGCCGGGCGCCCGCTCGGCCGATTGATTCATTCCCCGTCACAATCCTCCCCTCGACCGCCATTTGACAATGCCGCGACGTTCAGGACATTATGCGACCGGTCGGCATCATTGCTGCTGACCCGGACAAAATGAAACTCCACAGTTCATCGCTTTCTTCATTCCCCGCGCCTCAAACGGAATTTACCGCGAAGGCGCGAAGAGCGCGAAGTTGCGCGAAGAAATCAAATCAAATTGATGTTTCTTCGCGCAACTTCGCGCTCTTCGCGCCTTCGCGGTGTATCTTTTCGCGGTTTATCTTTACGGAAGACTGAACCATGCCCGAAGCACCGACCGCCGAACGCATTCAAGAGCAGCTTTGCTCCGAAATCCAGACGCTGCTTTCCCTCAAATCCGGCAGCGTCAATTCCGACACGCATCTGCCGTCGCTCGGCATCGACTCGCTTCGATTCGTCTCGCTGCTCTTGGTGATCGAGCAGAAATTCGGCGTCAACCTCATGAAGGCCGGGCTGAAGCCGGACGATACCAAATCCGTCCGCAATCTGGCCTCGGCGATCGTCGCGAGGCGCAGCGCTTGAGTTTTTCGCTTCCATACTCCGCCCATCGTCGCTATCTCACCGGAATCGACTGGATCGTCGGGGCCTTGGACCACAGCGCCCGCAAGGCCATCGGCCTGGGCGGTTTTTCCCAGGCGATCCTCGAACTCGACGGCGTCGTCGACGAACAGGCCCTTCGATCCGCACTCGATCAGATTTCCCGTCGGATTCCCCTGATTCACGGCCGGGTCGCCCGTGATTGGCTCAACCTTGCCCCCTACTGGAAGACCCCGCCAATCGCCGACGTCCCCCAGGTCCCGCTGCGAGTGGTGGAATTGCCCGAAGAACGCGCCGGCGACGCCGAGCGTCTCTTCGACGAGCACGTCAACGTTCCGTTCGAATCCAGATGGCAGCATCTCCGATGCCTGCTGGTGCACGTCGGCGGGCGAAGATCGCGGCTGGGGATGTTGTTCGATCACCGCCTGCTCGATGCCTTCGGCGCCGAGGCGATCTTCCGCCTGATCGATCTCGCCTGGCAAGGCCAACTCGACGAGTTCGTCCCGCGCATCCGCCAAACCGAGCCGGCCCATCTCGATCACTGGAAAAGACGGCTGACTTCCGGACGGACGCTCAACCACTATCTGCATCGCCTGAACGAGCGGAGCGTTTGCGGGCTGCGCATGCCTTCCCCGGGCATGAAGCGCCGAATCCGCTTTCGACACGACTCGATGACACCCGAGCAATCGGCAGACTTCGCGCGCAAGGCTGCCGAAGAGATCGGGATGCCGATCATTCTCCCCTCGGCCGCCGCCCGGGCGATTTCCGCGATGAGGCAGGTCGTCCCGGCCCCGCCTCTGCCCGGCGATCAATGCCTCGTATTCACCTCCGCAACCAATCGTCTGCCCGGTCAGGAATGGGAAAAACTCCTCTTCAACCATTTCGCGCTGATGGGACTTTCGGCAAACCAGAACCTGACGCAATCCACCGCCGAAATCGCGGTCGATCTGCGCGACCAGTTCTTCGAGCACATGAGGCTCCAGATTCCCTTCGTCATGCAGGATGCCGGCGCGCTGGGGCGAATCTGCCCGCATTGGATCGGCAGCCGGATCATGAACGCGCTCTTCGGCGGCCGATTCTGCTCCTTCTATTTCGCCTGTCTCCGCGAAACCGGATTCCCCGGCGACAGCTTCCTCGGTCTGCCGGCCATCGCCCTCATCCACAAACCCCTGGCCTTTTCACCGCCCGGAGTGAACATCTGCATGACGTGGTTCGCCAACCATTTCAACCTCGTCATCTCCTACATCGAGGGCGTCCTCAGCGACGCCTCGGCGGCAAAGCTGCTGCACATTTTCAAGACATCGCTGCTGCGCTGATTGAGAATTTCGCTGCCCGATCAAAAAAGATTACCGCGAAGGCGCGAAGACGCGAAGTTGCGCGAAGAAATCAAATCAAATTGATATTCCTTCGCGCAACTTCGCGTCTTCGCGCCTTCGCGGTCATCCTCTCGGAAACCCTGATAAGGCGTCACGCACCAGTTTACCGCTGGCCGTCTTGGCGAGCGATTTCACCGCCCGAAACTCCACGGGAACCTTGTAACTTGAAAGCTTCGCGCAGCAATGAGCACGCAACGCTTCCATCATCCCCGGCGCATCTTCCATCTCCCCGGCCAACACCACCTGCGCTACCGCCGTCTGGCCGTATTGCGGATGGTCCCGCCCGAAGACCAGCGATTCTTTGATGCCGGACATCGAATTGATCGCTTCCTCCACCTCTTCCGGAAAGACCTTCATGCCCGCGCAAACGATCACCGTTTTGCTCCGGCCGAGCAGGCTCAGCCTGCCCTGCTCGTCGATCCGGCCCAGGTCTCCCGTGTCAAACCATCCGTCCCGCAAACATTCATCCCGCGTCCGCCACGGCGAAAAATAGCCGTCGAACATCCCCCGCCCCTTGATCAGCACTTCCCCCACCCCGTTCTCATCGGGACGGTCGATCCGAAGCTGATAATCCGGCAAGATTCTCCCCACCGTCTGCCGACCGCCGACGCCGAATTCCGTGTTGATGAACGGCAAACCAATCTCGATGATCCCATAAGCTTCCGCCGGCGCGATGCCGAATTTGCGGTAAAACGCCTCGAAGATTTCCGCCGGCATCTTCATCGCCGTGCTGATCGCCAGCCGCACCTTCGCCAGCGAACCCGGCGACACCGCATCCGAAACCGCCAGCAGGTAATAATGCACCGGCGAAGCATAGATGAAGTTGATCCCGCCCCGCTGGGCCGCTTCCAGCACCGAAAATGGGAAACCCCGGTTGGCCACCACGATCGTCGCTCCCTTGCGCAGAAACAGGAGGATCGAAACCACGAAATGGTGGCTCATCCCCAGCACCCACAGGATCACGTCCCGCTCGGAAATCTCCAGCCCCCGGTTGGCCGCATCCGTGCGCTCCTCGATCGCGCGATGCGATAGGATAACCCCTTTGCTCTGGCCCGTCGTCCCCGACGAAAACCGGATGAACGCCGCCCCCAGCTTCCGGCAACGATCGTTCAACTCCGCGCCGCTCGCCCTCGCCCGCCACCGGAAAATTTCGTCAATTGCCATCTCTTCCGCTCTCCCCAAGTCCGCGTGGGTCAGTACTCCCGCAACGTCGATCCGTTCGATGGTCTCGAGCACCTCTCCTTCCGTCAGCGAATCGGCCACCGGCACCACGGCCGCCCCGCATTCCAGCAAACCCAGCGCGCCGATCACGTAGTCGATTCCATCGCTGCACCGAAACGCCACCCGTTGTCCCTCGGTGATTCCCAGCTTCGCCAGGCTCTGGCGCAACTTGGCAATCCGATCGAGCAAATCCCCGTAGGTGATGCTGCGCGGGCCTTCCACCATGGCCGTTCGGCCGGCGAGCAAGCGGGTTTCATGGCGGATCAACTCAACGACGTTCATTGGCCACGCTCCTGAAATCGCCGGGCCACCGCATATACCAGCAGCGCCGCCGCCGGCGACGCCACGAACGCAACGACATGCGCCCCCACGAACCGCGTCCATCCGGGGCTGGCGCCGACGTGCACGATGGATTGCCCAACCCTGGCGCAGAATATCGGAAGCGCTTTCGGAACGCACAGCGCCAGAACCGCCAGGGCGACGATTTTGTTGAGATGCAGCCGGATCGCCGGATACGCCACCGCAATCACGCCCCAGGGCCACAGCAGGATCCCCAGCAGCGCGCTCAGCGCGACCGCCGCCGCCAACCCCAGCGGTGATGAATTCTCCTCCCAAACCCGTTTGAGAAGATTAACCGCGAAGGCGCGAAGAGCGCGAAGGGCGCGAAGAGGAATGGTTATATCTGTATTCTTCGCGTTCTTCGCGTTCTTCGCGTCTTCGCGGTGATCCATACTACGGCGCTCCAGACGCCGATGCGGGATCGGCGCCAGTTGGCGCAGGACCAGCCGGGCGTGCATCAGCGAGATGCGCAGGTTGTCCCGAAACGGCCGAAAGCTCGACACTCTTTGCGCCGGCTCCATGTACCGGACGCGGATCGGCACATTTTCGGTTTTCAGCCCCGCCCAGACCGCCCGCGTCACCACCTCCACTTCCAGGTTGTAATGCCGCGAATTGAGCCGCAGTTCCAGGATGTGCGCCAACGGATAAGCGCGAAAGCCGCTCTGCGTGTCGGCGACGACCCGGCCGGATTCGATGCAGACCCAGAAATCCGAAAATTCCCGGCCAAACAGGCTCGATCCCGGCATCGTTCCCACAACCTCGCGGCGCGCCCCGATAATGAGGGCATCCGGCGACAGCCTCGGCAAAAACCGTGGAATGTCCTCGGGAAAATGCTGCCCATCGCCGTCGAGCGTCACCATGTATTGCCCGCCGTGCTGGGCCGCATATTCAAAGGCGGTCATCAGCGCCACCCCTTTGCCCAGATTGGCCGCATGGCGAATCACCGTAACGCCCAGCGGCTTGAGGAGTTGGCGAAGATCGGCATCCGAACTGCCGTCGTCCACGACCACGACGTCGTTGATTTGCTCCCGGCATCGCCGCACCACGTCGGCGATCGTGCCGGCATTGTTGTAGACCGGGATGCCGCACCAAACCTGCGTCATGCTCGCTGAACCATCGCTTGCAGGGTCCGGCAAAGTTCCAGCGGATTCGGTTCCTCGCCGGCCGGCAATGGAATCAAAGTCTCACCCCCCGCGCCCGCGGCGATCGCCAAACAGACCGCCGACGACCAATCGCTCCACAGGGCCAGCATTCCCTCGGCCTCGCCGTCGGCGATCAATTGCTCGCCATGCCGCACCAGCGCCGCCAACGGCCGCGCGTCGGCCTGGATAAACATCGACGGCCCCGTCAGCGACAGCGCGATCGCCACTTCTCCCAGCGCGCTGGTGGCCAGAGTATAAATAAACAGGTTTCCGCGTCCAAGCGTTCGGCCCATGGCGACGTAGTCGCGGAAATATTCCTCATTGGCGCGGAGCAATCCTTCCGATCCGGCGCTCAGCAGCCCGATCTCCGACGGGGCGCGATCCCACCAATCCGCGCCCTTCAGCGCCAAACTTGCCGCACACAAACAGCAGCGCGATTCGCCGGTCATGCGAGTGAGATATTTCACGGGTTTGCCAACCAGGGCCAGCACGTCAGCCATGGCCGACGGCGCGGGCTTCTGCCACGACAATCCCCGTGCCGCGACGACGCCGCAGTGTTCGGCGCAAAACCAGCCGGCCGCGCGAATCACAACGCATCCTCCCCGCCGAGCAGGATGGCCGTATTGACGCCCCCGAACCCGGAATTCGTCGAAAGCGCCAGCCTCCCCACGATCGGCGCCGCATCGCCATGTACCCACCCCGCGGCGGCATCGTCCGGCGATGTCAAGCCCACCGTCGGCGGCGCCACCCCGAGCGCCATCGCCCGGCCCGCGACCAGAATCTGCACCAGCCCCGCCGGCGCCAACGTATGGCCCACCCCGCCTTTCACCGAGAAAACCGGCCTCGGCCGCCCCATCGCCGCGCGAAAGGCCACCATCTCCATCGCGTCGCTGTACGACGTCGCGGTGCCGTGAGCGGCGATCAGCGCCACTTCATCCGCCGGCCGCCCGGCCATCGCGCACGACTTGGCGATCGCCCGCAAAAGCCCCGCGGCGGTGCGGTCCGGGGCCGTCATGTGTACCGCGTCGGTCGTGTTCCCCCAGCCCAGAATGGATAACCCCCCTCGGCCCGACGTCACCAACGCCCATCCAAACGCCTCGCCAAGAGTCAGCCCCGCGCGATCCCGATCGAACGGGCGCGCCGGGCCGGCACACAGCGACAACAACGTCGAGAACCCGGAATAGACGAACTCCGAAACGCAATCGCAGGTGACGACCAGCACGCTGGCCGCTTCGCCGCCGCGCACCATCGACGCCGCGCGCGTCAGCGCCGCGGCCGACGACGCGCACGCCGACGACATCGTCACCCCCCCTCCCCGCAATCCCAACAGCCCCTTGACCCGCTCCAGCAGGAAGCGCGGGTGCGACTGGCGCAACATCGTCGCGTCCCGCTCCAAAATCGCCCGCTCGACGTATTCGATTTCGCCGGCGGTCGTCGCCAGAATCACCGGCGTCATCGGATCGAATTTCCCGGCGATCGGCGACAAAATCCGCTTCAGCCCGGCCCACGCTCGCGATTCGCCCTCCCCCGGCCTCAGATCGCAAATCACGGCGGCCTGGTCGCTCATGAATCCCCTCTCGGCAAACCGATTGGTGGCGCGGATGGCGGTCGTGCCGCTGAGCAAGCCGTTCCACAGCGCATCCAGCCCCCAGCCGTACGCCGTCGCCACGTCGGATTGCGCGATCGCCACGTTCATTGCATTTCGCCGAACTCGCCGGCGATCCAACGCTTGCGGCACCGTTCCAGCAAGGGCGGGCTGCCCAACAGCGCCGCGCCCGAGGCATCGACGAACATCTGCACCGTATATCCCGAGGCCGCCAACGCGCCGCTCTGCTTGAAAATCTCGTACTCCATGTTGATCCGGGCGCCTTCGCTCCAGATCATTTTTCCGACGATGCCCACCTCTTCCCCCAGCACCGTCGGGGCGAAGTAGTCCACGTGCAACTGCACGATGGGCGCTTGCAGCCGCTCGCGATGGAAATCGGCATATCCCATGCCGCACGATCGGCCCAACTCCTCATTGGCCTCCTCGAAGAGCTGCGCGTATCTGCCATGCCAGGTCACGGCCATCGCGTCCACTTCGCTGAAGCGCACGCGGTGCTTCAGGCGGACGGCCAGAGGTTTGGGCGCGGCCGGGTCGGGGCTGAAATACCCGCCCCGCTTTCGCCGTGGAGGAGGTGTCATCCGTCGGCTCCTTCCGCCGCGGAGGCTTCGCCTTCCGCCGCGGAGGCTTCGCCTTCCGCCGCGGAGGCAAACGCCACCAGCGAGACCTCCGCGCACCGCTGATCGCCGACCAACAGCTTCGCCTTGATCGCCAAATCACTCCCGCCTACGGGTGTCATTTCCGCATCGATCACCACACGCTGGCCGGGCCGGACGGGTTGCGTCAGTTTCAGGTTCTTCAGCACCCGGATTCGCAGTTCGTCGACTCCCCGGCTGGCCGCCCCCGCAATCAGCACCGCATGGACGAGGCAAATCCCCGGCAGGATCGGCCCGTCGCGAAAATGGTCCGGAAACACGCTCAATTTCGCATCCACCTCCAGCACGGCGCGGAAGGCGGCGCCTCCCGACCGCTCCTCCACCCGGAGCATGTCGCGAATCTCGCCGCGCAACCGATTCATCAGTGACAGCGTCATTGAATCTCCCGATCCCGATTCTTCACAATGATGCGATAGTAGAACTGGTTATTGTCCATCACGATCCCGCCTGGGTAAAGACTTGCCTCCTGTGAATCGTACCGGTAATACCGCACCCGCCACACGGCCCCGAAGAATCCGATCAGCTTTTTTTCCAGCAAAACCCCCGGCTGCCCTCCAAATTCATAGACCAGCCTTCCCCCAGGCTCCTTCTGGGTGAATTTGACGTCGGTCCGTTCGATCTGGGCCGCGGCGCGGCGGCTTGGGACCAGATCGAAATACATCCTGCGGATATCCTCGCCCATGGCCAGCAGCATGTCCTGCTGCTTCGCCAGCGGAGCAATCGCGAAGCGCACGGTCGTTCCCCGACGGTCTCCGCTCAGTGCGAACAATTTCACGCCCAGATGATTCAGCCCGACCAGCTCGAACGTGCCGGCAACCCTGTCCACCCGCAACACGCCCAGGACCGCCAGATCGTTTCGAAATGGCGCCTGGATGATCACGGTATCATCGGAGATAAACCGATCGGTCATGGTTCGCGCGAACTCGTCGCGAATCGCGCTGGGGTCCGGATGGTGCTGGACCGGCAACGGCTCGCGGACGAACGGCTCGCCGGCGCATCCGCCGATCAGCGGCAAGAGCAGCAAAATGGCCCATCGCCTCTTCATTCCGCCGTCCGTTTCCGCCAATTATCGCGCAGGAAGTTGATTCCGGGAATCATGATAAACGCCGTCAAATAGGCCGGGACCAGGCCGGAGGTCAGGCTGACGCCGGCGAGGAACAGAGCCGGATGCAGCGCCAGAAGCATCGCGCCGGCGCCGGCCAAGGTCGTCAGGAACGACAGCAGCACCGACGCCATTCCCTGTCCCAGGACCGGCTCCCGCCCGTCCCAGGCATACTCGGCAAACACGCCATAGTCGCTGCCGAGCGCCAGCACCAATATCGCCGCCACCACGCTCACCACGTTGATCGACAGCGACAAAAGCGTCAGCACCGCCAGCATCGCCACAACGCCCGCCCCCGCCGGAAGCATGATGATGATCGACTTGGTCACGCTCCGCGTCACCAGCAGCAGCGACACGACGATAAACCCGACGCTGACGGCAACCAACACGTGCGTTTCCGATACGGCGGTTTCCGCGAACGCCTGACCCAGCGCCACGCGCGAGACCACTTGCGCATCGGTCCGGCCGCCGAGCAGCCGGCGCACCAACGACACGTTTTGCGGCGAATCCTCGAAATAGCTCAGCATTTGCCAATCGCCGTTGGACCGGGCGATGAATTGATCCTCGATGCTCTGCACGATCTGCCGCGAATGGTCCTCCCCCGGCGGACGCGCCAGGCCCTGGAAAAATGGATCGAATGCCTCGGCGGAAAAACCGTAGGGCTGCCCGGCGACCGCCAGGTTTCGGCGAAGTTCCGCGATCCGCTGCGGCGACCAGAAGGCCTGCCATCTTTCCCAATTCGCGTGCCGGGTCGCCTCCGACGGCCAGAAGCTGCTCAGCGTGACGAATGACCCTGGGGTAAAATTCGGGGCGACGATGCGGTTGACCGCTTCGTTCGCCGCCTCGGCCGCCTGGCGCGTTTTTCCCGTCACCACCAGAATCGCCAGCTCCTTGTCGCTGCGTCCCCAGGCGGCCTGGAACTCGCGTTCGTTTTGCTTCACCGCCGCGGTCACGCCGTCGAGGCGGGTCACGTCGGAATCAATGCTGGTTTTCCGTGCGACGAACGCCGCCGCCGCCAGGACGGCGATGCCCAGAATCGTCAGCGGCGCCATCTTCGCGCCCCACCGCCGCAGCGGCATCCCCCGGCCCAGCAGCACCAATTTTCCCCCGGGCCGAATCATTCCCGGCAATATGAAAATCGCCGCCAACAGCGACATCACCAGCGAGATGCTCGTCATGCACCCCAGTTGCCGGAACGCGGGAATCCTCGAAAACAAAAACGCCACGAACACCCCCAGCGTCGTCAGGTGGCTGATGATCAGCGGGCGAAAAATCCTCCGGACGTCGGCCTTGGGATCGCGGCCCATCGACACGGCGGTGTAAACGTAAATCCCATAATCGACCGCGCTGCCCGCCATCGTCACCGCCAGGGCGATCATCATCGTTGACAGATGCGGATAAACCAGCGCGCACCATCCGATGGTGATTCCCGTGGTGACCAGCGGCAGCAAAAAGACCGCGGCAACCCGGAAATCCCGCGACACCAGGAAAAACAGCAGCACGAACGCCACCGTGTTGATCGCTCCCGCCAGGCGGAAGTCGCGCTCCATCAGTTGGTCGTTCTGCTGGGTGTGAATCTGGCCGCACAGGGGAATGATCTGGACGCCCGGCGGCGCGGCGGCGGCCAATCGATTCAAATGCTCGGCCAGCGCCTTGGAACTCACCAGGCTCGTTGCCGATGCCGACGTCTCCAGCACCAGCATCAACTGCCGCCCATCCTCGTGCAGCAGCCGGCCGTCCTTCACCTGAATCCGGTATCCCAGCCCGTTGGTCAGCGCCAGCATCCGCGACAGAATCCGCTCGTTCACTCCCAACGGGTCCCGGCGCATGATCTGGACCATGAACGAGCTCTGCGGCTTCACCAATTGCATGTAGCACTCGCGCATGCGCTTGCGCAGCGTGTCGGGGGCGGTCGCCGCCTGGATATCCGAAAGATCGTCCTCGTTCAGAAGCTCCCCGGCGTCGTCGAGCAAACCCATCGCTTCATCCAGGGCATTCGCCGCCGCCGGGGGATGGATCACGCCCTTGATCAGTTGAGGATCGAGCCGCTTCTCCGCCTCGTCCGCGGCGGCGTACAGATCGGAAACCTTCCCGTTGCCGCGCAATCGAAACCAGAGAATCGCCTTGGTGGCGAAACTTGAATCACGCAGGAAAAGAAGGGTCTGCCTGGCCGGGCTGTTCTGGGGCAACAGCGCCTCCAGCGAGTTGTCCATCCGCAGGCGCATCCAGCCCGCGGCGGAGATCGCCACCGCCGCCAGAATGCAAACGGCCATCCAACGCTTGCGGTTGGCTGATAGAAATGTCGCTGTTGTCGTCATCCGAGTTTTGTCGCGATGGTAATCTTCTCGAAGAAGTTATCGCTCATGCGGAGGCATCTCCCAGGTTGCCGTGGCAACCGGCTCATTCACCCGCGTCTGGCTGAAGCTCAGCGCCGTCGTATCTCCCCCCGCTTCCCGCACCACCATCGCGTTGATGTACCTCTCGTCCGAACTGAACGTCACGTCCACGTCCTTCAGCAGCTTGGCGACCATCGTGTCGCCTCTCGGCACAAACCGCAGGGAAAGCGGCCGCTCGGAGTTCACGAACACGTCATAGCTGTCCCCCAGCACCTTGTAATCCCCCAAAAACCACGCCTGCATCTGCTCCGACACGGCCTTGAACGTCGGATCGCCGCCCAGATGGATCACGTCCACTCGGTTCGTATCCTCGTCCCATTGGCTAACCTCGTCGCCCCGGATGCGAATCGCGTATCCCACCGGCCGGCTCACCACCCAGATCATCCGGTCCGGCTTTTCCAGCGCCATGTGCCCGCTGATCGTCAGGGTATGATCCAGCATGGCAAGGTTCTTTTTCTCGACAAAATCGGCCTGCACCGACGTGATGAATTTCAAATGGATCTGCACCCCTTGGATCACGTCGAGCGACGCGCGCGTGGCCGGAGCATTCGAGTCGTTATCCGCGCGGGTGGTCTGGCCGCGGGCGGCCAACGGCTGCACCAGGCAGAATATGGCGGACATCACGAGAATCGAGCCGGTTGCTTTCATAAGCCCATCGCCGCCACAACGTCGTCGTCGCGCCGCCAGATTTTGATTTGTCCGGTGGCCAGCAATTTCCCATCCTCGCGATAGACGTCGCCTTCGACCACGCCAAAAGCGCCGAACCGCGTCACCTTGCGAAGATGCACGGTGAGGCGGTCGCCGACCCGGGCCTGGGCGGAGATGACAAGCTCTTTGACGCCCAGCAACAGCCCGCGATGCCGCCGCCGCTCGTCGAGGGATAGATGAAAGGTATGACAGGCGGCAAAGGACTGCGCGATCATCTCGATGAACGCCATTTCGTCAAGCCGGCCGGACCCGTCCACCAGGACGCATTCTTTGCTCACCAGAAATGTCGTCTGCGCATTTCGCTCCCCCACCTGGGTCAACTGGTCCACCATCCGCATCGACTTGCCATGCGGAACCAATCCGACGACGCCGACGGGGAGCGTCTCAATCTCCGCTCCCTTGGCTTTCCAGCACATCTGGTCCCCCGCGAGATAGTCGCCGGTCAACTGGTAGGCCGACCCGCGGCAGCCGTAGCAATCGGTCGTCTTGCAGCAGGTCCGGCAAGGCTCCTTCACCTTCTCCCCGAATGCCCGCAGGTTCTCCAGGACCTCGCTCAACTCCAGAATCTCGTGCAATGGCTCCACCCGCACGTTCCCCAGCGGAATCGTCACCCCCACGCAGGCGAAGATCGTCCCGCACGGCGTGACGTGACAGGCAAACAGATGCCGGCTGCACGACCTGCCGATCAATGCGGCCGGCTTCTCCCACGTTCGCTCAAACTCCTCCCTGTCGATCCGGCCCAATTCTTCAAACAACGACTTGGCCCGATCGGGAGGCACGATCATCGCCGCCTCGGTGGAGGGCTTGCCCTCCACGGTGGAGGGCTTGCCCTCCACGCCGTCGCGCGGCGTGATGATCTGCACGTACGGCTCAATGCCTTGAGATCGCACCCATCTCCACAGCGCCGGAATTTCCGGCAGCGTTTCCCGCGAAGCGGAAATCGACGCCGCCAGCGTCGGCCCGCCCCCCCGGCAATATCCCGATTCCTTCAGATTCGCCAGCGCCCTCTTGAACGTGTCGTCGCGCTCGAAATCGAATTTGAGAACCACCGCCACCGCACGCTGGCGCAGAAACGCGGCCATCGCGCCGTCGATCGCCGCGCCCCGGGCGAACAGCTCTACCTCCATCTCCAGACCACGGGCCGCGTCGATGATCTCGCGCAAGTCGGGATGCGACGCCGGCTCGCTGTCGACCAAAATACATCGCCGAGCGCCCTCTTGCCGCGCCTGGCGCAGCAGATCGCCGATTTCCTGAAAAGAAAGGGCGGCGCGGGATTTTTCCGGCGCGGCGCGACAGGCGGCGCAGCGGCATTCGCCGTCCGACGACAAATCAAGCTCGATGGAAAGCAGCCCCTTGCGCGCCACGCAGGCGGCGATCTCCTCGCGGCCGAAGCCGACGCCACTCACTCGAATCGAACAGTCGCCGCGCACGTCGTGCTCCCTCCTTCGTTTCCCGTTGTGTCCTCAGACGGTTTGCGCATCCAGATTCTTCCGGATCATTTCGCGCACCCGCGTTTTCAAACGATAGGCGTTCAATTCCTTGTATTGCTCGCAGGTCAGGGACGGCAGCTTGGAGATCACGATCCGCCCCGGATGCATCACCAGCGACCCGCGCGACGGGATGTGTTCATTGCCCGAAATCGTCAGGGGGCAAATCTTCGCGCCGACGTGCTGCGCCAGCCGAAACGCCGAGCCGTGAAATTGGCCCAACTCGCACGAGCCCGACCGCGTGCCCTCCGGAAAGGCTATGATCGACACGCCCTCGGCCAGCAATTTCGATCCGGCTTCGATGAACTGCTCGAACGGCATCTCCCGCACCCGCAGATATCCCGCCAGCCTCGAAAAACAATTCACGAATGGAAGTCTCGACGGCCAGATGTTCAGGATCTGGATGACTTCGTACCGTAGAACGGCCATCAGGAAGGCGTCGGACGACGAGCGATGATTGGCCACGAACACGAAGGGCGGCTTTTCCTGGGGCGCGTAATCGATAAACCGCACGCGGACCAGCGGCCAGCCGCAATAAAACGCCGCCCCGCCGTAGTGGCTGATCGTCCGCCTCACCAGCCAGAGAGTTCGGCGGCGATTCCGGCCCAGCAGGTCGAAGAGATACACGTACGGAACCGCCAGGACCAGAAACAAAATCGACGCCGCGGCGAACAGCGACCAGAAGGATGCGTTCAGCCATACGACGCTCAGGCGCGACCATACGACGCTCAGGCGCGACGGCGCGTCCTTGCGTTGTGCCATCAGCGCTTCCATCGGATCAGGCCTTCTTTTGCTCGTTCCTGATCATGGTCAGGTAGGTGTAAAGGTCCTGCATGCTTCGGATCGAACGAATCCGTTCGTCGTCGCGCACCTGGACGTTGAATTTCTTCTGGATCGCCGCCACGAGATCGACCACGTCCAGGCTGTCCAGTCCGAGATCGCCAAAGATTTGCGCTTCCGGCGTAAGCTTCTCGCGCGGAATCTCGAACGAATCGGCAAAAACGTCATTGACCGCTTGAATCAAGTCGGAATCTATCATTCATGGTCCTCACATAGCCCATGCGCAAGTTTACAGATCGCCGCCGGTCAATACAAGATTCGCCGGCCGCTCACGACGGGGCAAGCATCTCCCAAGGCGATCCGGCATACCCCAGTCTGCGCAGCAATTGCAGCTTGTCGTCCATCGCGTCGGGCGGAAAAACCACGTGACCCAGCTTGCTGAAACCCTCCGTGAGCGCTTGCTGGGCCCAGGCACGGTCGATCTGGGGCGAAAGGTAGTAGACCGATTCAAGCAGTTCGCAATCCGGTGCGATCACCCTTTCACGGACCGCAATCCGCCGTAGCTCGGTATGCGGCAGAATGCGGATTCCCAGGAAGACGAACACGGCGCTGCATCTCAGGTTCCGGATGTTCTCGATCCCTTCGAGCACCGTTTGCCGCGTCTCCCCCGGTCCCCCGAACATGAAGTAGTTCGCCACCGCGATCCCCTGCTTCATCAGCACTCCGTTGGCGTTCACCACGTCGGCAAAACGGAACGGCTTGCGGAGCCGCCGCAGCGTGGCATCGGTTGCCGCATCCGAGCCCAACTCGGCGGACACCAGCCCGGTTTCGCGCATCAACGCCACCACGGCCTCGCTGATCCCCGTCGGCTTGATGAATGCGGACCATGGCACCTTGAGCTTGCGCCGCTTCAACTCCCGCAGCACCTCCAGATAAGCCCCGTCGTCGTCATTGAACAGTGAATCGGTAAAGAACACGCAAGAGACGCCGTGGTCCTTGACCAGCCGTTCAACGTCGTCCACCACGTCGGCGGCCGGCCGGCACCGCAGCGACCTGCCTTCGAGCACCGGATAGGCGCAGTACGCGCACCGGAGCGGGCACCCGCGTTTGGTCTGCACCGGCGCGATCGTGCCCAAATGGAGATAACTCTTCAGGATGGCCGGATCGTAATACGCCCCGCACAATCCGCGTCCCTCGATCGGCCGGGCGTTCTTCAAGATCGTGCCTGGCGCCGGCGCGCCGCCGCGCTCCAGCGATTCGACCAGTCCGACGATCAAGGACTCGCCTTCGCCGACGATCCCGTAATCCGCGCCGGCATTCCGCAACAGGCCTTCCGGCGCCAGGGAATAGCCCGAACCGCCCAACACCACCGGAACCCCCAGCTCCTCGTGCACGCACCGAACCAGTTCGCCGACCTCCGTCGCATACCGTTTTTCGTTCAGCAGGTTCACGTTGTCCAGGTTGCGAATGGAAATCCCCACCAGGCCGGGTTTCTCTCTCCTGAGCCTCCGGCGCAGGCCCTGGATCGACTCTCCATCGACCAGCAGATCGCAGAAGACCGTTTCGTGTCCGGCCCGTTTCAGCGCGGCGGCCACGGAGCTCATGCCCAGCGGATAAACCGGGTATGGCGACGTGGCCCTGTTGGATGACAGCAGTAGTATTTTCAAGTCGTCTTAGTCCATTTGCATTTCGGCCATCTTCATGCGCCCATTGCGGGAGTCAAATGTTCGGCTGACAAAACCCTTGAAAATCCCGCCGTCGCCTGTCTTGTTGGGCTTTTTTGAGAAGATTACCGCGAAGGAGCGAAGAAGCGAAGTTGCGCGAAGGGAAAAGCAAGATTTGATCTTGACCTTCGCGCAACTTCGCGTCCTTCGCGGTAATCTATATTCAAGGCTCGCCAGCGCAACAAAGACCGCATGAATACAAGAGCAACATTTTCATCCCCCCGGTCAGAGGCGAAAGACCCCTCGGCCAACTGGGCCCATCCCGGCCTCGGCCGCAATTGGCAACAACGGTTCTTTTATTGGCTCATCCGCGTGGGCGGCAAGGCCCGCGGATACCACATGTCCCACATCGTCACCTTCTGGTACGTCCTGCTTTACCCCTCCATCCGACGCCGCTGCCGGCATTACCTCGGCCGCCGCTTTCCCGATCACAAGGGCCGGATTCGGCGCTTTCTCGATACTTATCGTCTGGCCCGCACCTACGGCGCCGCGCTGGTCGACATGACCGTCCTGGAAATTTTCGGCCCCCGCGCCATTTCCGCCAGTTGCCCGGAACATGACCGCCTCATCCAGTTGTGCGCCGATCCACGCGGTTTCGTCCTTCTTCACGCCCACGTCGGGTCGTTTCAGATCGGAATGTCCGCCCTCGCCCAGTTCCCCAAGCACGTCTCCATCGTCATGATCCCCGAAACGCGCGCTCCCATGCTCCTGGGTCCGCAGTCGGCCGGCATGATCGACCCGCGCACCGGCCTGCACGGCGTCATCACCATGACCGAGGCCCTTCTCCGCGGCGACATCGTCACCATGATGGGCGACCGAATCTTCGGCAGCGACCAGAACACCGTGGCCGTCCAATTCCTCGGCGACCCGGCGCTTTTCCCCGTCACCCCCTACCGCCTCGCCTCGGCGACAGCAACCCCCGTCCTCGTCATGGCCGCTCCCAAAACCAGCGCCAAATCTTACGAGCTTCGCATCTTAAAAATGATCGAAGTGCCCCCGAACCTTGGCCGAAACGCCCGGGACTACGCACCCTACGCCCAGCAGTTTGCCGATAGCATCGAGCAATTCACCCGCGAATTTCCCTGGCAATTCTACAACTTCTACGATTTATGGCATGACGCCCGCCCGCCGGGCTCGGGGGAATCGCATTCTCTTTAGCGGCCGCGCTTGCGCGGCGTTTTTGACGGGAAATCGGGGCGACGACAATTCCCAGCGCCGCGTAAACCCGGCCGCTAAAAAATGCGTTTCGCCTGAAACGGCGGTGATTCCTACGGCTCCGGCTCCGGGCGTTGGTCCTTGAGTCCGAACGACAGCAGCTTTTCAACCCCGCACCGCGTCGCCCATCGAATGAAAATGCGAGAATATTTCTCTCCACACAACGTCATTCCGGCGATAAAGCAAAGATGAGATAGAACGTAGAGCGGACCGCCGATCAGCGCCAGCAGAGGCTTGTGAAAATAGATCGCTATTGCCCCCGCCAGCGCGACGATCACGGGCCAGGACATCACCATACTGCCTGCGATCAGGAACATGCCTACCAGAATTCGCAACGTCGGCGGCTTGCGGAACTCGCTCAGCCCCGCTCGGTCGTCGATCGCATGGCGCACGTATTTTATCCGCGCCAGCCGCAATCCAATCTTGTATAGCACGTCATCCAAGGGTAATCTCTCGTGTCGGAAGACAGAATACCGGATTCGTCCGTTCCGCTCCATAGCCTGAGGCAAAGCAGTGAGCATTTCGCGGGCCTGCTCAGAGACCGATCAGGGGACCCAATGCCTTGTTTCCGATCCCTGGCAGGCTTTCGACCGGATTTACTGCATTTCCCTGGCCCAGCGGCCTGACCGATGCCAAAGCGCCCGCTTCCAATTCCAACGCATCGGACTGGCCGATCGCGTTGAATTCGTCATTGTCGATAAACATCCCACCGACAGCGAGCGGGGAATTTTCGAGTCTCATCTGGCTTGTCTCCGGGCCGGCTTGGCGGCCCATGCGAATAGGATCGTCATTTTTGAAGACGACATTCTCATCTCCCGATTTTCGCCCCAGCGGCTCGGCGACGCCGCGCATTTCATGGACGTCAACCCCGATTGGCGGCTGTTTTTCTTCGGCTGCTTCGTCAATTCCTCACGCAAAACCCCCTTCCCCTCGGTGGTCAAGGTTTCCTATCGCTGCACCGCCCACGGTTACGTCGTGAGCCGGGAATTTGCCGAGAAACTCGTCAACATCCCTTGGCAGGGCATCCCCTACGACGATCTGCTCCGCGCGACCGCCGGCGACCGCGCCTATGCCATCTATCCCGCCTTCGCATTCCAAAACGCCTCGTCCACGGACAATGACAATCTCCGCCGCGTCGACCGCGCCCGCCGAATTTTCGGCGGCATCCGCCTGCTTCAGCAATGGAACGAATTCTGCGCTCGCCGGATCGTCCCCATCGTCGCGGCCCACGTCGCCCTGGCCCTGCTCATCATCTTGATCCTCCTGTTTCATTACGGCATGCCTTGGCGCTGAACCGCTTTGGCAATGAACCAATACAACTCCGGATTTTCACCCGACATCTGAATTTTGACGATTTCAAACCCCGCCCCGGTCATCGCGTCTTGTATTTGCCGGGCCGATCGGTGCCAGGCGCCGATGCCCTGAATTTTCCGCGCGATCTTGGCCAGATGCCACCTCAAAGACCCGAACCCGGCCGGGGCCATCGGCGTTCGTATGACCAAATAGCCGCCCTCTTCCAGCCGCGCCCGAATCCGCCCCAAGGCCAGATCGAAATCCGAATCGCTCAAAAAATGCATCATGTCCAGCGCGAATACCGCATCCAGACGATCCGGCAATCCCGGCCATTCGAAGTCGGGCGCTGCCGCCTGGACTAGGACTCCCCGCTCCCCCATCGCCCGCGCGGCCGTACGAACCCGCCGGGCACTCGGATCGACGCCGTAGAGTTTCAACTCGCCGCACCATTCCAGCAGGGCGCACCCGGCGAACCCGTGGCCGCATCCCAAATCCATCGCCGTGCGCAGATTCGGCATGACTTTCACGAATTGGGGCAACTCCCGGAACATCGCATCCAGCCGCAACTTGAACCAGGCGAACATCCAGACCGATATGCCGAGATTCTGGTATCGCAGCTCGACGCGCTCCCGCCAGGAGTCGGCGCCGCCCCGTTTCACGCCCAGCACCGCCCGCAGGATCACCGGCATAGCCAGTATGATCACCGCGAAGGTGCAAACGCTCAGAATTGCCCAACCCATTGATGCCGTCCGTGCCCGAAACGGGCAAAGATTACTCGACTACCGACGATGCGGATAGCGCCGAAGATCGGCCGGAGGACCGGCCGATCTTGTTGCCCCC
>JBEKIV010000024.1:0-24440 GCA_050011595.1 Tepidisphaeraceae bacterium | reverse complement strand
ATCCGAATGGGAATACATTCGTCCTTGGGGTTTCGGATTTGATCCGTCATTCGGATTTCGGATTTCGGATTTCTACTTCCCTCCATTTGGTCTTTGACGTTTTCCGACGGACCTTCCCCTCATGCCCGAGACGTCCACCCTTCGACGGCTCGACCCGGCGGCTTCTCCGCTGCACAGTGGAATCCGCGTGCCGACCTTCCTCATGCTGCAAATCCTCGCAACGCTCTTTCCGCTGACCGCTGGATTCGCCCTCTTCGGCTGGCGGGCCGTCGGGTCCGCCGCGGCGGTTGTCTTCAGCGCCTTGGGCGCCCTGGCCATCCTCCGTCGGATCGGTTGGCGCGGACGCCAAGTCCGCATGTGGCATGGTCTCTTGGCGGCGATCATCGTCGCACTGATGCTCCCGCCGCATCTGTTCACCCGCCCACCCATCAGCGGCCAGATCGTCTGGCCGATCCTCCCCGCCGCGGGGATCACCCTGGCAATTTTGATCTGGCTGCTCGGCGGCCTCGGCACTCAACGCGTTCCTCCCTCCGTGGTGACGATCCTGCTCTTGTTCGTCCTCTTTCACGAACTGCTCGCCCCGCGCTTGGTGTTGCGGCCGGATCGGCTTTTCGTGGGGGATTTGCTCAATTCCGACCCGTCCGCCGAGGAATTGTCCGATCCGAACCCCTGGTACAACCGCACCCCGTCCGCGGGATATGATGCCCTCCGCCGCGAGCCGGTCGGCGACCGGCTCCTGGCCTATACCTCTTCCCATCAACGCCCCGAACGCGCCAGCCTCACCGTCCAAATGCTCATCCGCGACAGCATGCCCCCGCTGGAAAACCTCATCGTCGGCGGCCAAAGCAGCACCCTCGGCAACGCCAGCGCCATAGCCGTCATTGTCGGCGGACTATTCCTTCTCTACCAGGGCCTGATCGACTTCCGTATCCCCCTGCTCGGCACATTGTCCGCCATGGCCGCCATGCTCACGCTTCCCATCCCCATCTACATCACCGACGCCGGCGCCCAATGGCGATGGTTCGCCTTCCGCCCCCACTATCTCGGCTGGCCAACCGCCCTGACGTTCGTCAACTACGAAATTTTCGCCTCGCCACTGCTCTTCACGCTGTTTTATTTAGCGACCGCTCCCGGCCTGCGCCCCATTACCCGACGCGGCCGCGCAATCTTCGCCATCTTCCTCGGCATACTCTCGGCGGTATTTCAACTCTACGCCTCGGTGGAGATCGGACCGTACATCGCGCTTCTGGTGACGGTCCTGCTGACGCCGACTCTCGACCGCGCCATTCGACCCCGGACGTTGGTGTAAACATTTCGTGTAGCCGGCGAGCTTGCTCGCCGTGTTGATCCAATCTCGCCGCGCTGGCACACGTGCCACTTTCAGCCGATGTCTGACTTGCACCAGGGTATGGCTAACCGCGGATTACGCAGATTGCGCGGATAGGATTTGAATTTATCCGCGAAATCCGCGGTTCAATCTCTTTGATTCATCTGACGATGACTTTACTGATGGTGAAGATCGGAAGCATCAGCGCCAGCACCACCGAGCCGATGATTCCGCCCATGATCGCGATCATGATCGGCTCGATGTAGCGGGTCATGTCGGCGATGGAATGCTTCAATTCCTGCTCGGCATATTCGGCTACCTGTTCCATCACCTGCGCCAGCTTGCCGCTGCGCTCGGCGCTGTGCAGCATCTGCGAAACCGAACGCGGGACCAGCGGATCGGCGAACAGCGGATCGGAAAACTGCTTGCCCGCCTGGATTTGCCGAGAAACATCGTCCCAAAGGTCCTTGTAATACGAATTTCGGCAGAGGTTGTGCGCGGTATTGACGCAATCCACCAGGCTCACGCCGCCGCCGGCCATGGTGCCCACCAGCCGCAGGCCACGCGACAAATACAGCTTGCGGAACATCGGCCCCAGCAGCGGTACGTGCAACTGAACGTAATCAAACGCCCGCGCCCCGCGCGGATGACGCAGCAGGAGGAAGATGCCCGTCGCCAGCGTGCCCAGTCCCAGCAGAATCAGCGGCCACTGCGTGACGATGAAATTGCTGATCGCCATGAGAATCAAGGTCGGGACGGGCAGCGCGGCTTTCTTCGTCGCATAGATCGCGGTAAACCGCGGCAGCACGAACGCCAGCAGAAACGTCGTCGTCGTCAACGCGAATCCCAGCATGATGGCCGGATAAGTCAGCGCCCCGCGCACGCGCCGAATCGCCTCGTGCTCGTCGCGCAGATAATTCGTGGCGCGCTGGAGGAGCTTGGCCATCATTCCGCTTTTTTCGCTGGCCGTGATGAGAGCCACAAACAGACGAGGAAACGCCCGCGGATGCTTCTGCATCGCCGTGCTGAAATCAATCCCCGCCTGAACGTCCTGGCAAACGTCCTGGAGGATCCTTTTGACGTTCGGCTTTTCGCTTTGCGTGGCGATGCATTCCAGCGCTTCGCTCAGGGTGACGCCCGTGTCGATCATGATGGCAAGCTGTGTGCCGACGTGAATCAGGTCCTTGCGCGACATGCGTCGGCCCCGGGGGCGAATCCGGTCCGGCTCGGCGCCGACCACCCCCGCCGGCCTGATGGACGTCGGGTATTTCCCCTCGGCGCGGATCATCTGCCCCGCATGATTGGCGGATTCGGCCACCAGCGTGCCGTTCAACGGCGCCCCGGCGTTATCGCGAGCGGAATAGGCGAAAGTGGGCATAGCTGTTAAACCCGAAATCCGAAATCCGAATGACGAATCAAATCCGAAGCCCGAATGACCGAATGAATACGGTTTCGGACTTCGTCATTCGGATTTCGGATTTGATTCGTCATTCGGATTTCGAGTTTTCTTTAGGCCGTAACACGATAGATCTCCTCCAACGTCGTTATCCCGGCTTTGACTTTTTCCATTCCATCGCCGCGCAGGGTAGTCATTCCCTGCTTCTTGGCGATATCGCGGAGATCGTTGAGCGTCGCGCCCCGGCTGATGAGTTCGATCATCGCGTCGTCGGGAACGAGCAGTTCGTAGATTCCGATCCGGCCGCTGAAGCCCAGGTTCCGGCAACGCGGACATCCGCGGGCCTTGAAAAGTGTCTCGACATCTCCCGCCAGGCGTTCGATCTGGCGCTTCTCGTTCACGCCGGGGGCATACGACTCCTTACAGTGCTGGCAGAGCTTGCGGACCAGGCGCTGCGCCATCACGCCGACCAGCGTCGCGCCCACGAGATACGGCTCGATCCCCAGGTTGTACAACCGGGTGATGGCGCCGGGAGCGTCGTTGGTGTGTAGAGTGCTCAGGACCAGATGCCCGGTCAGGGCGGCCTGCGTGGCGAGCTTGGCGGTCTCGGTATCGCGCACTTCGCCCACCATCAGGATATCCGGGTCCTGCCGCAGCAGCGCCCGCAGCGCGTTGGCGAAGGTGAATCCGGCTTTCTCGTTCACCTGGAACTGATTGACTCCCGTCAGCGCGTATTCGATCGGGTCCTCCACCGTGCAGATGTTCACGTCGCCGCGATTGAGCTCCTGAAGCGACGCGTAGAGCGTGGTGCTTTTTCCCGATCCCGTGGGGCCAGTGACCAGGACGATCCCGTTGGGAACGTTGATCAGCTTCCGCCACGCCTTGAGCGTGTCGTATTCAAACCCCAGCTTTTCCAGGTTGACGGAGGCCTTCTCGTTATCGATGATCCGGATGACGACCTTCTCGCCGTGCTTTCCCGGCATGGTGCTGACGCGCAGGTCCACCGGACGCTTTTCCATCATCACGTGAATGCCGCCGTCCTGCGGAAGCCGGCGCTCGGAAATATCCAGCCCGGCCATGATTTTGATGCGGCTGGCGACGGCGGCGTGCATCTGGTGCGGAGGACGAAGCTTCTCCGTCAGGCAACCGTCGATCCGATAGCGGATGCGAAGCGACGCCTCGCCCGGCTCCACGTGAACGTCGCTGGCGCCTTCCTTCACCGCGTTGTAGATGATGTAGTTCACCAGCTTGATGACCGGCGAATCGCCCGCGGCGGCCTCCAGGTTCACCACGTCCTGGATGGGCTGCTCGATGACGTTGAATTCCTCCGGCTCCACCTCCTCGATGATGTCGTCGATGACAAACACCTTGTCGGTGGGCAGATACGCCTGGAGCGTGCTCTTGATGTCGCGCGCCGTCGCCGCCACCACCTGCACCTGATACCCGCTCAGCCGTTCGATCTCTTCCAGCAGAAACACGTTTGCCGGCTCCGACACCGCGACCGTCAGCACCCCCTCCACCAAATACAGCGGCAACGTCTGATGCTTCTCGAGAAACTCCTTGGGAAGAACCTGGATGACTTTCGGATCGGCGATCTTCGGGCTGACGCGCGCGTAGGGGACCGCGTACGCCTGCGCCAGCGCTTCGACGATCTGGTCCTCCGTGCAGATGCGCATCTCGACCAGCAGCTCGCCCAGCAGTTTCTGGTGTCCGCTGCGCTTTTGTTCTTCCAGCGCGCTTTCCAACTGGTCCTGCTGAATGAGGCCCTTGGCCAGCAGGAGTTGCCCCAGAGGTTTGCGTTGCATCGTCGCGATCATGAACCCTTCACCGCGGCGGTGAATCCTTCACCGCATCGTCTTCAATGCCGTGGGGAGATCGGCCTGGCACTCGAACTCGTGCGCCAGGCGGGTGATCTCCAGAATCTTCTTGCAGTTCTCATCGAGGCTGACGAGCTTCAGCCGGCCGAACAGATCCTCGCAGCGCCGTTTCATCCAGAGCATCGCTTCCAGGCCGTCGCTGTCGATGAATCCGCATTTCTGAAAGTCCACGACGAAATCGACGATCTGGCGCTGCTCGATGTGTTTTTCGAGTGATTTTTTGGATTCACCCGCGGCCTCGGCCAGGAAATCGCCCTGGACCTCGATCACGCAGACCTGGCTGTATTCCTCGCACTTGATGGGCATGTTTTTCCCTCCAACTCCGGGCGGATAGGGCTTCGCCCTCCGCTGCGGTCAGGCGCAGCGCAGGTTCTGTTGCATTTCTCCCAGGTGCCGGACCCGGCCCGGGTTCGCCGCCAGGAGCTGGCGGAACTTCTCGGCTCCGATCCGTAAAAATGCCTCGGTCAGGGAAGGATCGAACTGCGTCCCGGAGCACCGACGGATTTCCGTCAGCGCCACCTCCAGCGGCAACGCCTTGCGGTACGTCCGGTTTGATGTCATCGCGTCGAAGCAATCGGCCAGGCAGATGATCCGCCCCATCAGTGGAATGTTTTCCGCGATCAGCCCGGCCGGATATCCCCGACCATCAAAACGCTCGTGGTGATGGAGCACTCCCGGGATCATGTCGCTGATCTGCTTGATGTCCTGAAGGATTCGAGCGCCGATCGCCGGATGCTTTTTCATCTGCTCGAATTCCTCGGGAGTAAGCCGGCCGGTTTTTTGCAGCACGCTTTCGGGAACCCCGATCTTGCCGACGTCGTGGAGCAGCCCCGTCATGTACGCGCGCTCGCCGAACGCCTCGCCCATTCCCGCTTCGAGCGACAATTGCCGCCCCAGCAGCGCCACGCGCTCGCTGTGGCCGCAGGTATACGCGTCCTTGGCATCCACCGCGCTGGTCAGACTGTGTAACAATCCCATCATCAGTCCGTGCGCGTCGTCGAACAGGATGGCGTTTTCGAGATAGATCGCCGATTCGTTGGCGATCGAGTTGAGCAGCTTGCTGTCCTGCGAATCGAAATCGCCGCCGGATTTGTTCAGCGCAAACAGGCAGCCCATGACCATGTCCTGCCGCTGAAGCGGCACGGCCATCAGTTGGTGGACGTGTTTGGCCAGCCAATCAAGCGATTTGTCGGCAACCAGGTCGTTGACCAGCAACGGACCTTTCCGCTCGCGCAGCATCGGGATCAATTGCTCAGCCAAGTGATGGACGGTCCCCGGCGGAAGACTCAGCGCCCCGTAAAGCACCGGCTCATGGCCCGGCAGGATTTGCCCGCTCAGGGCCACCCCCAACCCCTGCACGCCCATCACTTCCAGCACGTCCAGACAGGCCTGTTTGAAGAAGTCGTTGGCCGGACGGTTGATGCGCATGCCTCCGCTGATCTGGTAAATCAGGCTCAGTTCTTCGTATGCGTTGGCCAGATGGCCGGACAAGGAATTCAGTTCCGACCCCAATCCCGCCAGCCGCATCTGGTCCTCGAACATCCCGGTAAGCAACCGGGCCTGACGTTGAATGGCTTGTTCGTCGTAGGCAATCAATTCCTCGGCCTGCTGCCGCAGCCACGCCGCGTCCAGACCCAGCCGGCTGCACACGCGCAGGACTTCTTCGGAGAGATTGAAATCGACGCTGCGGCCGGCGAGCACCACAAACCCGCCGATCTGCCGCCGCTCGACGCACGGAAAGACCGCCAGGATCACGCCGGGAAACGTGTTCCAAACCGTGACCGATGAATTCGCCCCGAGTTTTCGGATTCGATCCACAAGCCCAGGATCGGTGGGATCGCCGTACTGCACCAGCGGCAGGACGAAGCGATGGAAAAACACCGCCGCCTGCGCATCGTGGGAAACCACCGCCCCGTCCTTGTCCAGCAGCATGAGAAACAACCCGCAGGAGCGGACGCGCGCGGCGAGATTGTCCAGCACCGCCGCCGGAACGCAGTACGTGCCGGCGGTGACCGGTAGCGGACGCTCTTGTGCCTGCAACGTCATATTCTCACAATCTGGCGCCGGTCGTTAGCATCCCTGCGGACTTCACGCCGCCGCCTCCAGCAGCACCTCGTTCACCGCCGTCAATAGTTGACGCGGGCTGAACGGCTTGCTGACCATCCGCGATATTCCGCTCTCCTTCGTATCCTTCGGATCCAGTTGATAGCCCCGCGCCGTCAGCATGATCGCCGGGATTCCCGCCGTCGCCGGATCCTGCTTCAGCTTCTGGCACAATTCCAGCCCGGAAAGCTGCGGCATGTGATAGTCGGTGATCAGCAGGTCCGGCCGCTGGGTCTGTGCAAGCTCCAGCGCCTCCTGCCCGTCCGATGCCGTCAACACCTCGAAACCCGCGTTCCGAAGCTTCAGCGACACCACGTGCAGGATGTGGCTTTCGTCGTCGGCCACTAAAATTTTCTTCGCCGCCATTGTGCTCCCGTTCGCCGGAGGCCAGGGGGGCCCCGCCGGCTAATCGGACAAATCCAACTCGAACCCGAAGCAGCTTCCCTTGCCTACGTGGCTCTCCACGAACATCCTTCCGCGGTGGACCGTCTCGATGATATGTTTCACCAGCGACAGTCCCAGGCCCGTTCCCTTGGCCATGTGGTTGTTGGCCTCGGCCCTGTAGAACTTATCGAACACAAACGGCAGGTCCTTGGGCGGAATTCCAACTCCCGTATCGCTGATGCGGGTGATAACCTTCCGCTTGGCCTCATCCACGGTCGTTTGGACCGTTATCGTCCCCCGCTCGGGCGTGTATTTCACCGCGTTGCTCAGCAGGTTCAGCACCGCCTGATAGAGCATGTCCTTGTCCGCGCTGGTCTGATAAAACGCCGGCGTGAGCTGCTCCACCAGCGATATCTGCTTCATCCGCGCCTGCGGGGCGATCACCTCCAACGCTTCCTTCAGGATGACCATCAGGCTCTGCGGCTGCTTGTTGATCTGCACCAGCCCCGACTCGATCCGCGAAATATTCAGAATGTTGTCAATCAGCCGGCTCAGCCGGTTCGCCTCGTTCTGAATGACCTCATAAAACTCACGCGTGGTTTTTTCGTCATCGGCCTCGCCGTCGATCAGCATTTCAACGTACGCCTTGATGCTGGCCAACGGGGTGCGAAGCTCGTGGCTGACGCTGGAGACGAAGTCGTTCTTCATCTCCGCGACTTCCTTCTCGCGCGTCATGTCGTGCAGCACCGTCACCACTCCCGCGGGGGCGTCGTTGTCGTCGGCCACGGCCGATAACGTAACCTTGAAAATCTTCTCTTCCCCCGGTCCTTTGATTTTGTGCTCGACGATCCGCCGGCCCGTTTTGCTGTTGCTTTGCCGCATGTCGCGGACCATCTCCACCAGCTTCTCGTCGCGCAGGATGTCCTCGACCCGTGCCCGGCGCGAATGCTCCAGGTCAAACTGGAACGTCCGGGCCGCCGAGTCGTTGGCCAGCACCAGTTCGTCGAACGTGTCCGTGACCAGCACCGCATCGGAAATGCTGTAGATGATCGCCTGCGCGTGTTGCCGCTCGCTCGTCGCCACCTTCAACTGGATTTCCAATTCCTTCATCTTCAGCACGGCGTCGGACATGCATCGCTCGGCCGCCTCCACCATGTCGTTGACCGCGCTGATCAGCGGGCGAATCTCGTGGCTGTCGGTCTGGAGATTGTTCAGTTTCCCATGCTCCGTCATGCGATGGATGGCGTCGATCAGGATGCGGCAGTTCCGCCGGAAACTGGTGATCGCCAGCAGCCCCGCCGCCCCGCCCGCCACAAACAACACCGGACCGAGAGTGCCCAGGTCTAAACGGCCGCTTGACCACATCGAATGCAGCGACCCGATCGAGCAGAGCATGCCTCCCATGAGACAGGCCACCATCAGAATCGACAGAATTTTTCCCGAACGCACCGGCGTCTCCATTACAAATTTCATTGGTTAAGATCGAGGCGCGCCAGAAGCTGGCCGGCCATCTCATCACCGGGATTCATCTTCAGAGCCCGCCGATAACACGCCGCCGCCTCCGAACCACGGCCCAGACGGTCCAGCGTCAATCCCACCATGCACAGACTCACCGTGTCGGTCGGATCAAGTTGGCTAGCGCGGGAAAAAGACGCGTACGCCTCGCTCAAACGATCCTGGCGAAGCTGCACGTAGCCGAGGAGCAAATGCGCCTGGCTGGCGGCATCGTCGATCGCCATGCATCGACGCAGTGCAAGCTCCGCACGGCGCGGGCTGTCGAGTTGCAACTCGGCCCGGGCCAGGCCAAGCCATACGCCCATCGAATCCGCCCCGATCTCCGACGCCTGCTGGAAGCTGCGCACCGCTTCGCCAGCATGTCCGGTCTGAAGCTGGCACTCGCCCAGCGCTGCCAGCAGATCGGGACGCTTTTCAAATTTCCCGCTCGTCAGCAGCTCCGACAAAATGCCCGCCGATTCGGAATACCGCTTGCCATAGAACAGCGCCATCGCCAGGTGTTCCCGGATCGTCAGGTCGTCCGTCGCCAGGATGCCGGCTCGGCGAAACATTTCGATCGCTTCGGGATATCGGCCCTCCTGGACGAGCAGCAATCCCACTTCGTCCCGGATCGCCCCGCTATGCTCGAAATACGCAACCTTCGCCTGGAGCATCGTCAGCGCCTCGCCGCGCCGGCCCATCGCGACAAGCATCTCCGCCTTGGCCATCACGTACGCCAACTCCGCCGGCGACTTGTCGCAGGCATGCTGATAAAACTCCAGCGCCCGTTGCGGCTGCTGCCAGCGCTGATAAACCACGCCGGAGAGATACTCCGCTTCCGCGCTGGCCGGGTCGGCCCGGCGGGCCAGGGCCAATTCTTTTTCCGCCGCCTCAAGCTGCCCCGTCTCGATATACAGCTTCGCCGACAGCACGTGCGCCGCGGCGTTGTCGGGAGACAGCCGAATCGCCTGGTCAATCGTGGACCGGCTCTTGTCAAAGTTGCCATTGGCGTACTGGTCCGCCGCCAGCCCCGACAGAACGCTGGAGCGCGCGTCGTTCCATCGTTTCGCCGCCGCTTCCTGCGCCGTCGGATCCTTCGTGCTGGAGCACGCTCCAAGAAGGCACAGCAAAACAACGCTCCATTGACCCAATTTCCGCATGGCAACTCCGTAAGTCTCAAATCATCGGCTGCCGGCCATCGCCGGCCTCGTTGCAGGTTCGACCGCCGTCTCCGCCATGATCTGCCTGCGAACGAAACTGCGGATCGTGGAATTGTCCACGTCGGTGACCTGCACGCCCGTAATCTTTTCCTTCAAGTCGATCGCCTCGATGAAAGTCGGATTCAGATTGATGGCGCAGTCCAAATGCCACAGCGCCAGATTCACGTCGGGTTTGGGCTTGGCCATCTCGGCGACCGCGTTTTCGTACGCCGTTTCCGCCAGCCGCTCGCGCCCGAACCACATCATCCCCTTCCGCACGCCCACGCGCTCCCGTTCCGCTTCCTTCATCTCCTCCACGCTGGCCTTGTTGTACAGCGACTCGTCCTTGATGATGTGCGGCGTCAGCAGGATGATGATCTCCTGCCGCTGGGTCTGATCGGTCTTGCTTCTGAACAGCCAGCCGATCAGCGGAATATCTCCCAACAACGGCACCTGGTTCCGGCTGGTCACGCTGACCTCGCGGAACAGACCTCCGATCACGATCGTGTTGCCGTCCTTGATCATGACGTTGCTGGTCACTTCGCTGGTGGTCTTACTGGGCAGGTTGTTGGTCACGGAACCCGTCGAGTCTTCCGGATGGATTTCCATGCGGACGTATCCGTCGTCCCCGACGAATGGCCGGAAACTGAGAATCGTTCCGGTATCCAAATATTGAACCGTCTGCGTGGATGTGGTCTGCGTCACCGTCGTCGTTTGATATCCCAGCTCCTGGCCGACGTGCACCTCGCCGGCCTGCTTGTTCAGGACCAACACCTTGGGATTGGCCAGCACCGTGGTATTCGACACGGATTCCAGCGCGGCGATGAACAGCCCGAGATTGTCGCGTATTACGCCGATCTGAAGGCCGCCCGGCGGTACGTTCTGGTCATAGTTTCCGCTGGTGGCTCCGACATAGCCCTGGTGGACAGCATTCGCGGCCGTGTTGTTGCTCCCCGATGCACTGCCGGAACCGGAGGAACCGGCGGCACTGAGGGTATTGAGAATGCTTCCGCTCAAAGCGCTCGTCAGCGGTGTCCCGCCGGCTATCAGGCTGGCGAAGTTCACTCCCCCCATCAGCGAAAAGTCGATCCCCATCGAGTTGTTGTCGTCGAGCGTGGCTTCGAAGATGGTGGCTTCGACGAGAATCTGCACGGGGCGGCGATCGACCTCCTGAATGATTTTGGAAATCTGCTCAAGGTTTTCGGGGTAATCGGTGACGACGATCATATCGACGCCCGATTCGCTGTTGCCGCCGGTGCCCACCGAGGCACCGGCGCCACCCCCGCTGGCCGTCCCGCCGTCGCCGGTGTCGATTCCGCTGATGGCATCCTTGGTGATGGCAACCTGGGCGTCGGCGCTTTCGGCCGGTTTGATCAGGGCCTGGGCGTCGGCGGCCGGGATGTAATGCAGGGTAAACGTCTTCGTTGTCGTTTTCCGCGCTGCTTTTTCCCGGTCCGCCAGTTCCTTCTGCGTATAGACGAATATCAGGTTCCCCTTCTGCTGCCACGCCATGCCGTTGCTTTGCAGAATGGCATCCAGCGCTTCGGAGAAAGTGACGTTATTCAGGTCCATCGCCGGCACGGTGCCGCGAACTTCCCGGCTGGGGATGATGCTGCGCTGCGCCTCGTCGCCGATCAGACGCAGCACGTGGATCAAACTGTCGTCGTTGCTGATCTGGATGCTGAAGGTCCCCGAATCCGACGCGACAACCCGCGTTCCGGACGGAGTTTCGTCCGGCGCGGGCGCGTCGGCGTCGCCGATCAACTTCACCTTGCTGGTGGAATCCGCAGATCCTGCCTGGGTTTCCCCGGCGGAAAATGCCCCCGGACCGTTATAAACGGCCAACAACGCACAAAAAATAAGACCGGTTGATCTGGTCCACATACGCATAGGGTTCCTTAATCCGGTCGCGCCGCTTCAATCCATGGTGACGGCCAGCTTGACGCCTTCACGCTCCACAACCATCTGCCTCGCTTCGATCTTCAGCACGCGGAAGCCGGCGATGTTGCTTCCCTCGCGCACCATCTGCCCGTTGACTATCGCGCCCGGCGTGGGGCCGACAATCGTCGATTCCAGCTTCAGCGCCTCGGCGGCGATCCGGATGTTGTCCACCAGGATCTGCCGCTGTTCCTGTTGATCGGCTCGCGAGGACATCGACTTTCTCAGAAGGTCCCAATAACCATTTCCCTCCGCCGCCTCCGCGGCGGTCTTCGAGCCGTCGCGCGGATAGCAATCAAATGGAATGGCAAAGGGATTTCGCGCCAGCGGTCCGATCGGCTGGCGCACCCATTGCTGAAGCGATGGCCCCGTCTGGACCGGGCGGCGCTCGGCCGGCGGCTCGATCGGTCCCGGCACGCTGGGCCCAACCGACGTGATCGCCCCGTGCGCCGCGGATGGCGTATGGCCCATCACCAGCAACCGCGCCCACGCCACCACCAGAATCAGCACCAATCCGCCGACCGTTGACGACCGCCCCGGCGAAGCGCGAATCGCGCCCCACATTCTTCCCGACCAGAACGTTTTGGCCTGCGCGATCGGCATGATCATCCCTCGGAGTAGTAAAGATTCATCATCAACTCGACCTGCACCGCGCCGTTGGCGTCGTCGCCCCGGATCGTCAGGCTCTTGACGCGCGTCAGCCGCGACAGGTCTTCCATCTGGCGCAAAAACGAAAACACGTCTGTGAAATCGCCGGCGAATTTCAAGCTGATCGGCAACTCGTAATACTGTTCGTCCCGCTTGGGCGTCCCCGGCCAACTGACCGACCATCCACTCAGGTTGTCACGCCGCGCCAACTGGGCCATGTCAATCTGAAACTGGCCCAAATCTCCGGGATTCGCCGGAAGCTTCTTGAAATCCGCCAGCCTCTCCCGCAGGCGATTGATGTCCGCCTGCACCAACTGCGCCACCCGCGTCTGCGATTCGGCCGTGGACAACTGGCTTTCCCTTTCACTGATCCGGCTCGTCAGCGTCTGAAGCCGCCCCGTCTCCGGACGATACACCAGCGCGTAAAACGCGATCCCCGTCACCAACACCGCGCCGAGCAGCACCTGTTGAATCCGGGTGAACCAAAGAATTTGCGTCTTCAAACTCGGCATTGACAAATCCTAGTTCTCTGCGTCGTTCAGCCTGATGCCGAAGGAAATCTTGAAATCGGTCATCCGATGTCCATTCTGATGCACGTCCGACGTCTTCACGGAGCCTTCGACGTAATTCGGGATCCCCGCAACGTGGATCATGAAATTTCCCAGCTCCTCGACGCTGGGCGACACGCCGTGAAGCGTCACCACGAGCTGACGGTTCGTCGGCTCGGCACTGGCGGCGGCCGCCTTCGGCTGGGCGTTGGGCTGATCCTGTGATTCCACCGTCACGTCCAGAAGCGCCATCTCCTTCGGCAACATCTTTTCCACCGCATCCACGAGCCGGGCCATAGGCACGTTCAGGCCGACGTGAGCCATCAGCTTCGCCTGGTCCGACATCTGACGTTTGAGCGATTCCAATTCCCCCAGCTTTTGCAGTTCATAGTTGGACTCGGTGAGCTGTTTTTCCCGCGTGTTGAGCAGCGTCTCCTTACCGATCACGTTGCGGGCCGAGAGAATCATCCAAAGCCCCAGGCCTACGGCGATCACCATGGCCAGCCACGCCTCAATGACCAGGAAACGCCGCTTTTGGCGGAGCGTTGCATACCAACCGGGCAAAAATTCCAGTTCACGCATGGACGGCCTCCCGCGTCACGGTGGTAGCCGAGGACGCCGCTTGGGTCGCCGGCGCCGCGGCCGGCATGGCCGCCGCCGGTGAGGGCGCTGGAGGCGCGGCCGGGGCGGCCGCTCGCGGCGTCCCGTCCATCGGCGCGAATCGGCCCGCGCTTCGTTTCAGTCCCAGGCCCATCGCCACGGCCCACTCCCCCGACGGCTTGCGAGGCTCAAAGCCCCGCATCGCCGTGCAATCCATGTTGAACAGCGGACGCGAAGGCTCCACCGGAATCCCCAACACCGAATGCAGCATCGCCAACAATTGCCCATCGCCCCCTTCGCCGCCGCTGACGCGTACCTTCAACGGCCGCTGGCCTCGGAACGTCACCGAGTGATACCGCAGACACAGCGAAACCTCCCGCGTCAGGCTTTCCATGGCGCCGCGCGAGGCGTCCAGGACGGCAAGCCGCACGGTATCCGGGTGCTCGTCGTCGCCTTGCTCCGACAACCGCCGGCGCAGAGCGCGCGCCTCGTCGCAGCGGATGCCCAGCTTCCGGCTCACCGCCGAATTGAAATCCGCCCCGCCCATCTCGATGGCCTTGAAAAAGCTGATGTCCCGTCCCTTGCCGATCAACACCTGAGTGCATCGCGTCCCGACGTCCACCAGCACGTGGACTTCCTGCTCGTCTTCCCGCCGACGCACGAACCGATCGACCGTGCGATACAAGGCGCACGGCTCGACGTCCAGCGAATCGATCACCAGGCCCGTGCGGTGAAGCTGCTCGACAAAGCGGTCCACGTCCGCATTCCGCGCCGCCAGAACAACCACCTCCTGGCGAACGTCCGTTCCCTGGCGAACCTCGCCGGCAACCAGAAACTCCACGTGCGCTTCGGCCGTGTCGAATGGAAACACCCCGCGCGCTTCGAAGTCGATGACGGAAGCCAATTCGCCCGGCGGCATCGGGGGCAGGCGAAGGTTCTTGACGTGAAGGACGTGGCGCGGCAACGCCACGATCGCCGTCCGCCCCGCGAAATTCCCTCCGCTCAAAAGCTCGCGGACCGCCTGCGCCGCCTGCGGAGAAATCAGTTCCGCCGGGCTGCTTTGCCCACCGGCGGCGCCGTCCACGTCCAGCATCCGCCGCGCCGAGGCGTACACCACCAGCGACTGCTCGCGCGCCTCCAGTTGCAGCATCTTCACGCTGTCGTGGCCGATGTCCACGCCAATGGGCTGAATTTGCGGTCGATTCAATCGAAACATATCGATTCCAACTCTGCGTTTTTAGTTCACCGTGATCTCGCCGGTGTCCTGCGCCACCGAGAGCGTCACGGAATAATTCCCGCTCGTCAGGTTGATGCTTCCGGTTCCACTCAGCGTCTGCGGCGTCGTGCCGGAACTGTAGAAATACGGAACGCCCGTCTCATCAAACGCGATCGTGCTCTGGCCATTGAAGCTGACGGAGCCGAGGGTCACGTTGCTGGAGACGTTGTTGGCGCCCGCCTGCCCAAAAGTCATCACATAGCTGATTCCGTTGATCGGATGGGTCAGAGGCGTCGTCGTCGGCCCGGCGGACGTGCCGTCGTAAAGGGTGTAGTTCTGGCCGGCTTGGTTAAAGACAACGTATTCATATCGCTGCAACGCGATCGCCCGGTTCTGGGCATAGAGCAGGTCTCCCATGACCGTACGCGCCGCGGCGGCGGCGCTCATATCGTCCTGGCCGCTGACCTGGGGCAGGATCACCGCCGAAGCGATCGCCAGGATCAACACCACCACCAACACCTCGACAAGGGTGAACGCCCGCGCGCGCGGACCGGGATCGCGAATTTGCTCAACAGATTGCCCACGCATAGCGCAACCTCGGTTGGCGGCCGGGCTTACTTCTCTTGATTGTCATCGGGTTTTGAAAGCTGGACCTGAAGCTTCCCGGACTGGAAAATCGAGATCATCTTGTCCAGCTTATCGTCGATTCCCTTCAGCGTTTCGTTGCTGCTCTTGATTTGCGCGATGATTTCCATCTGCTGCGCCCCCGCATCGGGGATTTGTGCCTGTGCCTTGGATATCGGACCGCCGAACCACTGGTTTAGGATCGTGATCGCCTGCAAAACCAGCACCATCGTCAGAAGTCTGTGCGTATTCATGGCCTTCTCCATTTCGGCAAAGAATCGGCTTCACTCGCTCCACGAAATAATCTTCACCAGGGGGGTCCGCTGCTGAGCGTCGCTGGAGTTTACGAAGTTGGGAATATTCGTGTACGCCGCGTTGTAGGTCACCGACAACTGCCCGGTATAAAGACTGTTGATCCCCCCACTGGTGACCAGCAAAGCGCCGTTGACGGTAATGCCGGTGGTGTTGTTCGTACCCGAGCCCGTGATCCCGGTCCCAACGTACACAACTCCCGTCGCGTTGAGCAGCGATCCGTGGCCGCTCATCGTTATCTTCTGGTTGACCACCAGCGCCGGATAACTCGTGCTGAGTTGCACGGCCACCGGTGTGATCGAGATGCTGCTGGCGTTCGTCAGCGATCCAGTCACGATCAACGTACCGTTGATGGACAGTGCCTTGGAAACTGCAAGATTCCCGGAAGAACTGGAGCTGGAGGTGTAGTAAATTCCCAGCGGGTTGGTGGGAGTCGGCCCGTACGAAGCTGCCGTGCTGATCGTGGGGCCGATGGCCACCGGATAGTACAGCGTTCCCTGATAGACGTATGGCTGGGTGTAATCCGTAACGGTTCCGGTGTTCGGCGCGGGCGGAACCGGCAACGGTGACGTGTTGACCGTTCCGTTGGATTGTGTGCCGCCACCCGTGACCGAGGATGCATCGATGTTCCCGTTCACATGGCCGTTGTTGCTCACGGCGCCGTTGGATGCCAACGCCGGTACGTTCGGATCCGAGCTGGTAAACGTGGCGTTTATGCCTAGGCTCACGCCGGTATTGAACGCGCCCGCCTGCTGAATCAAATACTCGCTGCCTAAGCATATCCCCGCCGTGATCGTCCGCGTCACCACGAATGGGTCGGTGGATGGACCTGAGTAACCCGTCGCAGTAACCGAATAGCAACCGTTCGACGGCGCGCCAACCGCGATGTCAACTCTCCCGGGCATCGTCCAGGCCGGCTGGGTCGTGGCGAACTGGACATTGCTCAGCGTGCAAGGCGGGATAAAGGACGCAGGAGGATGGAGCAGGTAGTACATCGCCAGATGGATTCCCGATTCCGCCTGCGCGCGGGCGGTCGCCGCGGCCGCGGCGTTGGCGCTGGCCGTCGCCTGCACCGCACTGGCCGAGAGCATCGCGTAGGCCAATATCCCCGCCAACGCCATCACCAGCAGCACCAACACCAGCGCGATTCCCCGGCGGCGAGACAAAGCCCGAATTGGACGATTGGTGCTCATTGTGGTTGTGTGGCCGGTCCCCGAATCGTCGTCGTGTTGTAGAGCGTCAGGCTCGTCCCGTCGTTTTGCTTGAAGCCGATCGCATATTCAATCACCGGCAATTGCGTGCTGGTGCCGCTCAGCCAGGCGGGATTGACGTATACCTGAAATCCCGTGACCTGCATGCGCGTGCCGTCATTCGCCAGACTTCCCGGCCCGCCCAGCGCCTGCTTTTGCACGAAGGACTGCTGCGTGAACCACGTCGCTTCCGTCGGTTCATCTATCACAGCCAGCGTCAGAAGCTGCTGCGCCTGGCTGTTACCCAACTGCGACGACGGAACCTGGTAGAGCCAAAGGCTCGCCGTCGCCGGATCGTATTGAAGGAGGGCCATTTCGCCGACGTAGGGATCGCCCGCTTCGACGCCCCCGAGGTGGTCGTTCTGCCAGAAGAAAACGCTGCCTGACTGTGACGTGCTGGGAGTTACGTAGCCGACGTATTCCGCCCCCTCCAGCGCGTTCTGAACGCGAAGGTAAGTCTGATTCGCCTGCATCTGCGTGGAGCGTGTGACGTCCTGGTCGTTCCACCCCTCGGCCACGGCGCCCAAGATCGCCGCGGCGCCCAGCATGACCAGCGCGACAATCACCAGGCCGATCACCAATTCAACCAACAGGAATCCGCGCGGGGCAACCCCACGGCAACCGCGGAGGCTTCGCCTTCCGCCGCGGAGGCTTCGCCTTCCGCGCCGTGGGCGTTCCAAGGAATTCAAGTCAGGTTGAAATGGTTCCCTGGCATACGAGATTGTGTGCGATTGCGTCGCCACCATTCTCCTCATTGCCGGGGAATCGGGTAGTTCGCCACGAATTCAGGTATCGAGATGATCTGCCCATCCGGGCAAGTGACGTTGACGGTCACGATCGCAAAATCGGTCGCGGGAGAAACACTGTCCGGAGTGCCGTTGATGATCGGCTGGGCGCCCACGACCGTCGGCGGAAACTCGACTTGCCGGAGATATTTATCCTCGCCGGTCACGTTCAGCGTTCCACCTTCCAACAGCGGCATCGCGTTGCTGTTATCCGAATAGCCGTTGTAAGCGGTGACATCGGTGAACGTGCTGCGCACCCCAGCGACCGTTCCGGAGGCATCCGAATACAGCGGCTTGGAGACGATCTCGTCGACCAGTTGCCGCGCCAGCGGCACGGCCGTGGAAGTGGCGCGAACCGATTGGCTCTGCTGGTAAGACGTGGAAACCGAACCCACCACGCCCACCACCAGAATCACCAATACCACGGACGCGGTAAGCCCTTCCAATAGCGTGAAGCCCTTTCGCCTGACTATTGGGTCAGTAACTTGAATACGCTGCTCCGCTGTCATCTTTGCCCGCCAGGTTAGGGATCATTTCCTGGGTCTGCGCCTTGTAAATCCATCCCGTGCTGCCGTCGGGCGCCGGAATCGGCTGGTTGTTCCCGACCATCTCGACCGTGGACAATCCGTTCACCGGATTCGCCGGCACTTGCTTCAGGTAGGGCCCGTATGGAAACGAGGTCGAATCCGACGGGCTCAAATGGAAATTGAGGTCCGAATGTTCCGTCATCTGGGCGGCAAACTGGCCGGTGCTCGGCGTCGAGGCCGGATCGCCGCCGCGATATCCCGGTGGAACGTCCTGGTGCTGCGCCTTGAATACCGCGATTTGCGTTCTTAGATATTGCAGGTCGTCCTTGAGCCTGTTCTGCCGGGTATGCTGGCCGGCCATGGAAAACTGCGGGATTACGACGGTCGCCAGAATCCCCAACGCCACGACGACGATTAAGAGTTCCACCAGCGTGAAGGCGCGGACCTTCCGCCCTGCGCGGAATTGACGCAGGCAAGCGCAACGATTTTGGGCTGCCTCGCCGATCAAATAGACTCTCCTAGTGTCAAAATCGGCAAAATGAAGAAGGCGGTTAATGCAAACCGCCTTGGCTACAGACCATTTTTTGGCGGCTCGAATGCTAATATGCCACAAAAGTGGCGCCCGTTCCCGTGCCGGCGAGTCCGGTATTATTTGTCGCATCGGTTCCATTCGTGCCGTAAATCAACCCGCTGCCGTTGCCGCTGTTATAGTCGTAGACAAACCCACTGCCGGCCGCGCAAGTCAGGCCGCTGAGTGTCGCGGGGGTGGCACCCGTCAGGTTTTGTCCGGCATCCACTACGCCGGAACAGCCATTGAGGGGGTTACTCGGCACCGCTTGCATGTAGGGGCCGAACGTCTGCGCGGGGTTCCCATAGGTCGTGGAAGCCGTCAGCGGCGTCCAGTCTGTCACTAGATTCGGCAGCGTATCGCCATGCTGCAATTTAAAAAGCTGAATCTGGCTCCGTAGCGTCTGCAACGTGCTTTGCAGGCTGCTTTCGCGGGCGTTCTGGCTCGCATTGGTGAACTGCGGAATCACGATGGCCGCCAAAATCCCCAAAATGATCACCACGATCAGGATTTCCACCAGAGTGAATCCCCGACGTGCGCCGAGGCGTCTATTGGTCATTGGGCCTCCTCCAGGTTCCATCGCATTCCACAGACTCATCGGCGCGGTCCGTAGTTAACTTAACCTTTGATCTGGCAAGGACAGATATGAGGATCAAACGGGTGAGGTCCGTTATCGGACGAATTGCGGGGAACTGTCATTGGTCATTTGTCATTGGTCAATAGTTAAATGTAAAACCGAAAATGGCCAGTTGCTAATGACAAATGACTAATGACCAATGGCTAATGACAATTACCCCTCAATTTCCATGCTGATATCCAGTGCGGAGGCCGAATGAGTGATCGCCCCGACGGCGATGCGGTCCACGCCGGTGAGGGCGATCGAACGGACCGTCTCCAGCGTCACGCCGCCGGAGGCCTCCAGCAGCACTTTCCCCTCTTTCCCGGCTCGGTCGCGCAATTCCACGGCTGTCTGCATCTTCGGACAATCCATGTTGTCCAGCAGAACGGCGAAGTCACCCTCCAGCTTCAGCACTTCCCGAAACTGCTCCAGGCTCTGCACCTCGATCTCGACGAACCGGTCGTTCGCCTCGGCCCGGCTGCGGGCAATCCGCTGCGATAAATGAAGGGCCAATTCCTTCAGCGGAACCCCCGCAATATGGTTGTCCTTGACCAGAAGCCCGTCGAACAGGCCGGCGCGATGGTTGTACCCCCCGCCGCGGCGAACCGCGTATTTGTCCAGGACCCGCAGGCCCGGCAACGTCTTGCGCGTGTCGTAAATCCTCGCGTTCGTCCCCTCGACTCGCCGCACGAACCGCGACGTCAGCGTCGCCACGCCGCTCAGATGCTGTAGGAAATTCAGGATCACCCGCTCGGCCGACAACAGGGACCGCATCGGCCCACGCACCCGCAAGAGCGGCAACGACCTGGCATCGCTGAACCGGCCCTCCAGAATATCCAGATGAAACCCGGGAATCGGCTCAACCCGCAACCGCTCGTCATAACTGCGGCAGATCATCTCCACCAGCGGCAACCCGCACGTCACGCCGACCTGCTTCTGCAACACCGTCCCGACCCCAACGGCATCTTCGGAGATCATGAATCGGCTGGTGACGTCGTCGTCGCCGAGGTCCTCCCGCCGCGCCAGTTGAATGATCTCACGGATGTCTTCGAATTTGGGAAACTGATCGGGCATGTTTGTGACTCGATTCTCTGCGCGAAATTCAGCTATGCCGAGGCGCGAAGGGGCCGAACGGAACTGGCCGCGCGAGGATCAACCTGGCTCAACTCCCAATTCTGTTGGAGGTTCATCCACAACCCCTGAGACGTTCCGAACGCCTTGGCCAACTTTACAGCCATCTCAGCCGAAATCCCGCGGCGACGGCGGCAGATCTCGTTGATCCGGGCGACATCGGTGCGGAGATGCCTCGCCAATTGTGACTGCGAAACTCCCTTTTCGTCCAGCATTTCCTGGAGGATGTCGCCGGGATGAACCGCAATCGCGAAATCGCCGGGATAGTTACGCATAGTCTTACTCTTTCAGTGATAATCGGTAATCTCAACACTCTGAGGGCCTCGCGAGGTCCACACAAAGCAAATTCGATACTGATCATTTATTCGTATCGCATATTGTCCATCGCGATCACCTCGCAGCCCATGAAGGTTTAGCCCTGGCCAGGCACGCAAATCATCAAGCGACTGGCCAGCGGCCAAAAACGCTAATCGCCGCCTCGCATGTTCGTGCAGCGAAACGGGCAATGTCTTTCTGGCGGCTTTCGAATTAATTCCCGCCGCAACATCGTGGGTGCCTTTGTCGGCATAAGTCATTGCATTCTTCTCAAAGGTTCATTCATGAAAGCTCCAAATAGATCGGGGAAAAACCGCTAAACGCCGGTCTACTCCGCCCTAGTTTAACATTTTAGCGCATATCGCTAAAAGCTCAAGCGACTCGTTGCATTTGCTCCGGGACAGGGGACCGTAGCAAGAACCGCCGCGCAAGCGCGGCCGCTAAACGGGGAATTATTTCGCCGTTCGTTTTTGTTTCCCCTTGCTTCGCGGCTGCCAGATTTTTGTGCGCTGGTCGGATTCGGTCACCTCCGGCTCCCATGACCGGGCGCTGCGGATCGTCGGCACGCCTTTGATCTCGTTCAATTTGTCCCGGAGCTGGGCCGCTCGCTCGAATTCCAGGTTCTTGGCGGCTTGAAGCATCTCCTCTTCCAGCAGCCGGATCAATTCGCCCTGATCGAACTGCTGCTGGCTTTCGTGAATCGCCTCGCGCGCCGTGCGGCGGGCTTTCATCTCCGACTCGATGCCCGTCCGGATCGCCTTTTCCACCGTTTTGGGCGTGATCCCGTGCTCGGCATTGAACCGCATCTGAAGCTGGCGGCGACGCGCGGTCTCATCCATCGCCTTTTTCATCGCGGGCGTCACGCTGTCGGCGTACAGAATCACGCGGGCGTTCACGTTCCGAGCCGAGCGCCCGATCGTCTGAATCAGCGAGGTTTCGCTGCGCAAGAACCCGGCCTTGTCCGCATCCAGAATCGCGACCATGGAAACCTCCGGCAAATCCAGCCCTTCCCGCAGCAGGTTGATCCCCACCAGCACGTCAAAATCCCCCTTGCGAAGATCGGCGAGGATTTCCGATCGCTCCAGCGTCTGGATTTCGCTGTGCAGGTATCGCCCGCGCAGGCCGGCCTCCTGAATGTACGCGCTGAGGTCTTCGGCCAGGCGCTTGGTGAGAGTCGTGACCAGGACTCGCTCGCCGCGCTCGGCGCGCTCCTTGATTTGGCCGAGCAAATGCGGCACCTGGCCCTGGGCGGGATGAACCACGATTTCAGGGTCCAGCAATCCGGTCGGGCGGAGAACCTGCTCGACGATTTCCCCGCCGGTTTTTTCCAATTCGAATTTCCCCGGCGTGGCGGTGACGAAAACCACCTGGTTCCACATCTTCTGGAATTCCTCGAACTTCAGAGGCCGGTTGTCCAGCGCGCTGGGCAGGCGGAACCCGTGCTCCACCAATACCTCCTTGCGTTGCCGGTCGCCGTTGTACATCGCCCGAAGCTGCGGCAGCGACACGTGCGATTCGTCGATGATCAGCAGAAAATCCTTGGGAAAATAATCGATCAGGGTGTAGGGCTTCTCGCCGGGCTTGCGGCCATCCAGATGCCGGCTGTAATTCTCGATGCCGCTGCAATAGCCGACCTCCAGGATCATCTCCAGATCGTATTTCGTCCGCGCCAGCAGCCGCTGGGCTTCGAGCAATTTTCCCTGGCCGCGCAGGTGCATCACCTGTTGATCCAGTTCCTCGCGAATGGACTGAACGGCGCCGTGGACGCGTTCCTCCGGCATGACGTAGTGAACCGCGGGATAAATAAAAACCTGCTCCTCGTTGCGGATCACCTCGCCGGTCAGGGGATTCACCGCGTCGATGACCGAGACGTCATCGCCGAAGAATTCGATGCGATACGCGAACTCCTCATAGGACGGATGAAGCTCGACCACGTCCCCGCGGACGCGGAAGGTGCCGCGCTTGAAATCCATGTCGTTGCGGGCGTATTGGAGGTCGATCAGCTTCCGCAGCATCGCGTCGCGGTCGGTCGTCTGGCCCACGCGGATCGGCAAAACCGACGCCTTGTAATCCGCCGGCGAACCCAGGCCGAAAATGCACGACACGGATGCAACCAAGAGCACGTCGTTGCGGCTCACAAGATTGCTGGTGGCCGACAGGCGCAGGCGATCCAGATCGTCGTTCCGGCTGGCATCCTTTTCGATGTAAATGTCCCGCTGCGGAATATACGCCTCGGGCTGATAGTAATCGTAATAGCTGACGAAATATCCGACGGCGTTGTGGGGGAACAGTTCCTTGAATTCCTCGTAAAGCTGGGCCGCCAGCGTTTTGTTGTGAGACAGTACCAGCGTCGGCCGATTCACACGGGCAATGGCATGAGCCATGGTGAACGTCTTACCCGAGCCGGTGACGCCCATGAGCGTCTGGAAAGGCATGCCTTTCTGGAGACCGGCAACCAGCTTGTCGATCGCCTGCGGCTGATCGCCCTGCGGCTGGAACGGACTGACCACTTCGAATCGAGGCATGGGGGAATTATACGTGCTGGGTCAATTTGGAGCTTTCTACGACCAAGAAAGCCCACGGATGGCAATCCGTGGGCTTTGGGAGTTGAAATCGAACCACTGGCCGGGGCGGTGGCAAAACGCGCTACGCCCGTCGGGATCGTCTGCGGAGCAACCCCAACGAGGACAATCCGATCATCGCGAAGGTCGCGGGTTCGGGAACGGCGGAAACGTACAGGAGACTGTCCGTCGTGTCGTAGGTCATGCCAACGACGTTGCCGGGAACGCTTCCTACGGAATCGAATCGGTTGCCAACGGGGTCATATTGATAGATGGTCGTGCGGCCACCGGATTCGTCGTAGGATTGAATCATGCGGCCGACGCCGTCGTAAGTGTAGCCGGTGGGCCGACCCAGATCGGTAATTTCGTCGGTTTGAATATAGTTGTTGTTGGCATCGTAGGTGTAGGTCGTGACATTGCCACTCGGGTCTTCCGTGGTAATCCCAACCAGACGGTCCACCGCATCATAGCCGTCCAAAACAGGCGAGCCGGAGGTGTCGATCGTGGTGATGAGGTTTCCGACACCATCATACACATAGCTGGTCGTGGTATCCGAGGGGCCGGGCTCGGATTCGACAATTCGATTGTTCTGCCCGTCGTAGGTGCTGGTGGTAACATCGCCTGTGGTGGGGAAACTTCTGACCAGATTATCCGAACTGTCGTAGATGTACGTCGTGGTATTGGGTCCCTGGTCGTCGGAGATGGCGACGCCGCCGGTTTGGGGGTCATACATGCTGGACGTGGTTGTTCCGGTGCTGGGGGTAGTGTCGACCAAGTTGTTATTGGGGTCGTACTGATAGCGAGTGGTGTTTCCAGTGTTGGGATTTGGAACGGAAACATCGAGTCCGCGCGGATTGGTATCGTACTGATATCGATAGGTGGTTGTATCTGCGATGCCGGGTGTGGTAGCCACCGGTCCCTGCATGTTGTAACTGGGATCGTAAGTGTAGGTGTAGGTACTCTGCGCCGCGCCGATTGACGGCAACGCCAAAAGAGCCGCCAACCCGAGCAGGAAACA
>JBEKIV010000023.1:0-24686 GCA_050011595.1 Tepidisphaeraceae bacterium | reverse complement strand
AGAAGGACCATTTTCCCGCGCGCCTCCTGCCCGGTCCAGCGCGGCTGGGGAAACTCCCGTGCCAGCCGCATCCGCGGCATCCGCAGCCGCCATTCGAATTCCTTCCAACCCTCCTCGAATTCGCCGAGCGTCAGCAGCAGCAAGGCGTAGCTCCAATGCGCCTCCGCAAAGTCGGCCTTCAGTTCGATCGCCCGACGGCAGGCGGCGGTCGCCTCATCCAGTTGCCCCTTGTCCATTAAGGCGTTGCCAAGATTGTTATGCGCTTTGAAGTAATCCGGCTTGAGCCCAATGGCCTGGCGATAGGCGGTGATCGCCTCATCCAGTTGCCCCTTGGCCTGCAAGACGTTGCCCAGATTGTTGTGCGCCCCGGCAAGATCGGGCTTCAACCGAATGGCCTGCCGATGGGAAGCGACGGCCTCATCCAGTTGCCCGGCCTCCGCCAGTACGACGCCCAGATTGCTGTGCGCTTGGGCGTAATCGGGCTGAAGCCGAATGACTTGGCGATAGGAGGCGATGGCTTGGCCAAGTTGCCCCTTGGCCTGCAACGCGTTGCCCATGCCGAAGTGGGCGTCGGCGTAATCAGGCATGAGCCGAATCGCCTGCCGATACGAAGCGACCGCTTCATCGAGTTGCCCCTGTTCCATCAAGGCCTTGCCGAGGTTGTTGTAATAAACCTCATTGGTTGAACAAATCGCGATCGCCCGCCGGATCAACTCCACCGCCGCGTCCAACCGGCCCGCCTGTCCCGCCAGCATCCCCAACAGATTGATTGCGTCCGCATGGTTGGGCTGCCGGGCCAGGACCTGGCGATAAAGCTGCTCGGCCTCGCGCAGCCGCCCGGCCTGGTGGTGCTGTACTGCCAGATCGAAGGCTTGTTGGATTGTGAGTTGGGCCATGCCGTGGAAGGGCAATATCCGGTGCGGATTGCGCTTTCGCAACAGACGGCAACGACATTCTAACGCGGGTCTGCCTCTCGAAGCGGATGACGGTTCATGCGATATTAGCCGATGGCAATGACCCAAACCCGCCACGCCCGTTTGGCCGCCGGCGCGATTCTCGCCCTGGTGCTGAGCGTTTACGTCCCGGTGATCCGCACCGCCGGATTCATCTGGGACGATCCGCAATACGTCACCGGCAATCCGCTTCTCCGGACGTTGCCGGGATTACTGGCCATCTGGATTCATCCCTCGGCGTTGCCGCAATATTATCCGCTGGTCCACACCACCTTCTGGATCGAATATCATCTGGTCGCCCTGCATCCGGCGCTCTATCACGTTGACAACGTTCTTCTGCACGCCCTGGCGTCGATCCTGCTGTGGCGGGCGCTGGCGCGGCTGGGCGTGCCGGGCGCGTGGCTGGCGGCGGCGGTCTTCGCCGTCCACCCCGTGCAGGTGGAATCCGTCGCCTGGGTCACGGAACGGAAGAATGTCCTGTCGCTCGTTTTCTATCTCCTGTCGTTTCACGCGTATCTGAATTTCACGGACCGATTCAAGGCGAAAGATTATTGGCTCGCGCTGGCGCTGTTCGTCGCGGCCCTGCTGAGCAAATCGGTGACCTGCTCCCTGCCCGCTGCGATTCTGCTGATCGTCTATTGGCAAACCGGGCGAGTGCGTTGGGCGGACGTCCGGCCGCTCGTGCCGTTCTTCCTGCTCGGCGCCGTCATGGCCGCCGTCACCGCGATGCTGGAGAAACGGCACGTCGGCGCCTCCGGCCCGGAATGGAGTTTCACCTTCGCCGACCGCTGCCTGATCGCCGGCCGGGCGCTCTGGTTTTACGCGGCCAAACTCCTCTGGCCCCATCCGTTGATCTTCATCTATCCGCGATGGGAATCGATGGATTTTTCCCGGCGGCCATGGCTGATCCTGTTTCCGCTGGCCGCGCTGGGCGCGATCGCAGCGCTGGGACTCTTGCGCCGCAGGATCGGCAGAGGACCGCTGGTCGCCGTCCTGTTCTTCGCCGGAACCCTGCTGCCGGCGCTGGGGTTCATCAATTTGTATCCCATGCGATATTCCTTCGTGGCGGATCATTTTCAGTATCACGCCAGCCTCGGCTTGATCGTGCTGGCGGCGGCCGGGTTGAGCCGTCTTCGCGCCGCCGGCGACGCGGCCATTCTTACGGTCCTCGGCGTCCTGACCTGGCAACAGGGTTCTCTCTACCAGAACCCGCTGGTGCTCTGGAAAGACACGGTCGCCCACAATCCCACGAGCTGGATGGCCTGGGGAAACCTCGGCGATGAATACGCGGATTTATCCAACCACCTCGATCTTCCGCGGGCCGAGCGCGACCAAGATCGCGCCGAGGCGCGACGGTGTTACGCCACGCTTTACACATTGGCGCCCGATCAGCCGCTGGCGCATCTGAAATGGGGCATCGTCAAGGAATATGACGGAGACCTCGGCGCCGCCAAAGACGAATTCGCGGCGTCGCTTCGCCTGGCACCCGATTTCACCATCGCCATGAACAGCATGGGAATGCTTCTGATGCGGCAAAACCGGCCCCAGGAGGCGATGCAATATTACCGCCGCGCCGTCGAGCTGGACCCCGGCTACGCGGAGGCGCGGGTGCATTACGGGGATGCGCTGCTGTCTCAGGGAGATAAGGACGGCGCATTGGCGCAGTATTTGGAAGCCGCGGCGCGCCGGCCGGATAACGTCGAGGCGCAGTTCAAGCTGGCCAACATGCTGATGACGGTGAAGAATCGTCCGGATTTGGCGATCCCGCATTACATGGCGGCCATGTCTGTCGATTCGAATCGCGCGGACATCCGCACCAACCTGGCGGCGGCCCTGATGGCGGTGGGGCGATTCGATGAAGCGCGCGAGCAATGCCGCGAGGCGTTGCGGATCGATCCAAATCTCTCGCAGGCGAGGGAAGTCTTGAATCGGCTGGGCGGCAGGTAAGGATTAGACGGATATGGATATTCTTGTAAGAATCGCCAGCAAAATATCTTCATGACGACAAAAATCACAAGATGTCCGATGTGCGGGAGCCGCAGAATCCGTCGCGTGCGGCAGGATGTTAAAATCGACGTTGGACAGTTCCATTTTGTTGTGCCCGCAGTTGGATTCGATGCATGTCCTCGGTGCGGCCAACAGTTCTTCGACTTAGCGGCGATGGAGAAAATCGAAGCTCACCGACCGCCAATCGCCCGCGCGAAGATCCGAAGACGGTCCGCCTAGCAGGACACAGGCTCGAGGCCTCACGCCAGCATCCCTTCGTCGCCCACGATGGTTTCGTGTGATTGCTGGGCCGGTTTGCCCATGATCGCCGAGGCCCGCATCATGCAATCCACGGCCCGGGCGGCATCGCCGGTGCCCTTGAGGGCGCGGCCGAGTTCCCTCAGACACAACACGGTCTCGCGATGTTGCGATCCGAACGAGGACTCGGTGATGGTCAGGGCGCGCTCCAGCAGCCGCACGGCCTCGTCGAAATTTCCCTGATCGGAGAGGAGTTGGGCCAGGTTTAGCAAATCGCGCGCGACGGCCGGATGGTGCGCGCCGAAAGCGGTTTGATCGATCAGCAGCGCGCGGTCGAACAGCTTGCGCGCCGGAACTTGCCGGCCCTGGGCGCGCAGGGCCGCGCCAAGATTCACCGCGATGCACGCCACCTGCGGATGATTCGCGCCGAACGTCGATTCCGTGATCGTCAGCGACTGTTCCAGCCATTGCCGGGCGGTTTCGTGGTCCTTCAACTGCGTCAGCACGAAGCCGAGGTTGTTCATGACGCTGGCGATCTTCGGATGGTTTTTGGGGTAACTCTTGCCAAAGACCCCGATGGCCCATTCGAACCGCTCCTTGGCCTGGCCAAGGCGGCCCAACTCGACGAGGGTCATCGCGGAATTGTTGGCCACCGTCGCCAGGTGCGGATCGTCGGGACCGTAATTAAGGCGGTCGATTTCCAGCGCGGCTTCATAGAGCGTGCTGGCGCCGGCGAGGTCGCCCAGCCGGTGCCGGACGCGCGCCAGATTGTTGGCGATATCCGCCGCCTGCGTGCTCTGCGGGCCGTAAGTCGACATCACCAGCGTGTAGGCCATTTCCAGCAGGCCGCGGGCCTCGGAATAATTCCCCTGTTTGAGGAGGAACCGGCCGATGCGGCTGAGCATGTCGACCACCTCCGCCGGAACGATTCCCATGCCCTGGGCGCACATCGTCGAGCACATCGCGTGCGGCAAAACCGCGGCGCAGGCGTGCCAGGAATTGGGGTTCTGGCTGTCGAACGAAAACGCCGCCGACGCGATTCTCAGCGCCATCTGCGCCCAGTTCATGCGGTCGGCCGGGTGGAGCCGATCCTGGGCCATCGCCGCGATCACGCCGTGGATCGAGACGATTCCGTCGCCGGTCGTGGCCAGCGAGAACCGCTCCAGAAGGTTCATCGCCTCGCCGCGGATGCCGGGATCGAGCAATCCGTACGCCAGTTCGGGCGGGAGTTCGCCGGCGCCGTTCTCGAGCATGGACAGCGGGATTTCATCCGGCGAGAAAAATCCGCACAGGGTCAGCAATTGCGCCGCCATGGGGTTCAGCGATTCCACTCGCCGGAAGGAAAGCTCCCACGTCATCGCCACGTGCATGGGATACGATCCGAGCGGCCTGCCCTGGCCGAGCATCTCGGCCCAGAGGCTTTCATAGTCGTTGAGGTATTGCGAAAGCAGGATGTCCGCCTGCTCGATGCACGCCGCCGCCTGCTCCAGCGCCAGCGGCAGATCGCCCAATGCCGCGGCCAACTGATCGGCGGCATAAGGCTCGTCGATCCCCCCCAGCCGGCGGCGAAGGAATTCAATCGACTCCTGTCGCGCCCACGCGTTCACCGCCTGGACCTTCCCCACGGATCGCCAGTGAAAGTTCGTGCTGGTGATCAGCACGTCCCCCGCGCCCTGGGCGGGGAGATAGCCCGCCAGATCGTCCGGCTGGCGCGCATTGTCGAAAATCAGCAACCAGCGGTCCCGGCTCTGCAATTCCTCCATCACAGCGCTGCACGCCTGGCGCGGCCCGTCGAAGATCTGTCCGGACCGGGCGAGCTTGGGCGCCAAAGCCGCCAGATCGGCGGAGATCGTCGCCTGCGACTCGGCCCGAATCCACCAGACGATGTCGTATTTCTCCTGATGAGCGTAGGCGTATTCGATGGCCAACGCCGTCTTGCCGCATCCGCCGCCGCCGGCCAGCACCTGCGGCCGGTGACCCGCGACGGCAAACGCCTCCTCAAGATCGCGGAGATTCTGCTGGCGTCCGACGAAGTGGATATTTCGCCGTTGAAAGAGATTCCAAACAGGCGGCAGGCCCTTGGGCCTGCCCGGGATGGTCGTGACCATTGGTCATTCCTTCCGAGCCGCCATGCGGCCGGGAATATGGTAACACCCCGAACGATAATTTGCCTCAGCCCGGATTATTTACCGCAGAAGGGGCAAGGGTCATAAGCCATTTGTCGAAAGTTCCGCCAATAACAGGCTCATGAGCCCTTTTTTCCCGGCAGTTGGCTGGCGATGGCAGCCAGGATGATCAGGGACGCGCCGATGATTCCGCGGAATGCCAGCCGTTCGCCGAGGATGATGAAGCCAAGGATGGCGGCGAAGACGGGTTCGAGAGTGAAGATCACGGCCGCTTGCGGAGCGGGGACGACACGCTGGGCGACGGTTTGCAGCCAAGTTGTGGCGGCGGTGGCGGCCAGGCCGAGGTAGATCAGGGATGGCCAGTGAAAATCCGTCGCGGGGGAGCGCGATGCGGCGGTCCATATTCCGCAGAAAACGGCGACGGGGAGAATCTGTGCCATGGCCAACGGAAGGGGCGGGAATTTGGCGGCGACGGATTCCAGGCGGAAGATATACATGGCCCAGGTGATGGCGGTGCCGAGGGACCAGAGATCGCCGATGTTCGGGCCGTGGCCGTCGCCGCATAGAAGGCCGCAGCCGATCAGTGCGGTGATTGCGGCGGCCCAGACGATCGGGCGGACGCGATGGCCGAAGATCGCCGCCAGGATGGGCACGAAGATCACGTTCATGGCCGTGATGAAGGCACAGCGGTTGACGGTGGTGTAGCGCAGGCCGATGGTTTGGGTGGCAAATCCCGCGAAGAGCCAGATGCCCATTTCCGCGCCGTATCGCCAGGTTTGCTGGTGGAAGCGGATGAACGGCGAGAGGGCGACGGCGGCGATCGCGAATCTTGCCAGGTTGATCGGGGCGGCGGGGATATCGGGAATGATCTGCTTGATGACGACGAAGCTGGAACCCCAGATCGCGGTGACCAGCACGAGGATGGCCGCGCCGGACAATGGGGAAAGTCGCCGAGCGGAGGGCATCATTCATCCACCGCGAAACCCTGGCGCTGATATTCGCTGAGTTTGTATTGCAAGGTTCGTCGGCTGATGCCCAGTTCCAGGGCGGTGGCGGTGCGGTTGCCGTCGTTGCGGCGAAGGGCGGAGATGATGTGCTCGCGCTCCACGTCTTCCAGGGTTTGCACGGGTTCGTCAGGCTCCGGCTCGTGGGCGGGCGGCTCGATGGATTGGGGCAACGGGCGCACCAGGCGCAGAGTTGCGCGGTGGAGCGATTTTTCAAGCTCGCCCAGGGGGCACGGTTTTTCCAGGAAATCGACGACGTCCAGGCGGATGGCGGCGCGGGCCGACTCCAGGTTGCCGAAGCCGGTCAGGACGATGACCTGATGCTCGGGTTGGATGGCGCGAAGTTTTTCGAACAACTCGATGCCGCTGATTCCGGGCAGGTTCAGGTCCACGATGGAGATGTCGAATTTCGACGCCTGCATGAGGCGAAGGGCTTCCTCGGCGGATCGTGCGCCGGCGACCTGAAATCCCCAGGACTCGATGGCGCGGGTGAGCACGTCGCGGAGCCGGCCTTCATCATCGACGACCAGGACGCGCACGTCGGAGGGCGTCGGTGGTTTGGGAAGATTCATTGATCCAACTCCTCGTCCACGTCGAAGGAAGCGATGGGAAGAACGACGGTGAACCTGCTTCCGCGGCCTGGGCCGTCGCTGTGCGCCCGGATTTCTCCGCCATGGCGCAGGACGATGGCGTGGGCGATGCTGAGTCCCAGCCCGGTGCCGCGGCGGGTTTGCGTGTCCTGATCCGTCGCGGCCGCGGAAGGCCTCGCCTCCGCTTTTCCGCGCGAATCCGTATAAAACGGCTCGAAGATCTGGTCAAGCACCGCGTCGGGCATTCCGCGCCCGGAGTCGGTGACGCTCAGTTCGACCTCTTTCCGGTCGGCGGCGATGTTGACGCGCACCGACCCGCCGGCCGTCGTCGCTTCCAACGCGTTGAAGACCAGGTTGAGGACCACCTGCTTGATCTCATCGCTGCGGCCGCGGATGCGGTCGTCGATGCCGTTGGCGGGGGTCACGGTGAGGATGCGGTCGTGATATTCCGGCATCGCCGAGACCGACGCCACGGCCTCGCGCACCAGGCTGCCGAGGGAAAAGATGGAGGGGGCCTCCTGCGGCCCGCGGCCGAGGGTGAGCAGCTTCTCGACGATGCGCTTGCAGCGGAAGGCCTCTTCGCAAATGACCTGGAGGGAGCGGGCGGATTCGGCGTGGGCCGTTTCGTCGCCGCGCTCGATGGCCCCCAGCGACAGCTCGGCATGGGCGGTCATGATGCTCAGGGGATTGTTGATCTCATGCGCCACGCCCGCCGCCAGCAGGCCCACGCTGGCCAGCCGCTCGTTGCGGACAAGCTGGCGGCTCTTGGCTTCGACCCGCTGCTGGAGGTTGTGATACAGGTCTTCCAAGCGCGCGGCCATGCGGTTGAAGTTCATCGCCAGTTCCGCGAATTCGCGGGTTCCCTGGGTATCCACCCGGCCGTTGAATCGCCCGGAGGCGATCCGCTCCACCGCCAGCTTCATCCGCGCCAGCGGCCAGAGGATCGAGCGGTATTGCGCGATCCCGATCACCATGGCGATCAGCGCCACCCCCGCCAGCAGGCCGCTGATCCCATACATCAGCAGGCTGAGATGGTGGTTGGCGTGATCGTAGGCGGATTGGATGGCGTCGCGGCTTTCCTTGTCGAGATCGAACATGGGATTGAGCGCCGCGTCGAGGGTGGCGGGTCGGGCATTGGCGGCATCGAGATCGGCATTGGCTGCGGCGGCGAGGGAGGCGCGGACCCGCTGTTCCAGCGCGGCATCCAGCGACGGGGCGTCCGGCGGAAATTCGCGGTTGAAGGAATCCAGCCCGGCGACCAGTTCCAGATGAGCGCTGTTTCGATCGGGATACGCCGTGCCGAGATAAAGTTTCGCCGCCGCGACGTGAGTGCCGACCTGGCTCAGGTTCCGAAGGCGTTGATAGCCGAGCAGCGCGGCATTGAAATCGGACTGCATCGCATTGATCTGCCAGATCGACGCCACTCCCGCCGCCAGCAGGCTCACAACGAGCGTGGTAATCTGGTAAGCAAGTTTTCGCCGCAGCGTCATCATGCCGATATATCATCTCATAAAACAGCCCCGAAGCGGTAGACGACGGTTGTCGCGCAAATTTTTCCCTTCGGCCGTCGCCCTAATCCCAACGATGCGATAAGCTTAAGCGTCTGTCAAAATGGGAGGTTCTGCATGAGACGGTTGGTGATTGTGCTGGCGATGGCGGCGATGCTCGGCCCGTTGCGCGTGGCGGCGGCCGATGCGGACAATCCGCCACAGCTTGCCCAGGCGACCGCCGACAAGGCCCTGGCCTATCTGAAATCTCAGCAGAAGCCGGATTTCGGCTGGCAGGACGAGGCCGATCCGCCCGCCGTCACCGCGCTGGTTCTGCGGGCGTTCATCTCCGACGACCAATACGACGCCAGCCAGCCGTTTCTCGAAAAAGGATATGAGAAGCTCTTGTCCTACCAGGTCGGCGGCGGGGGAATCTACAAAGATACGCTGGCGTGCTACAACACCGCCATCGCCATCAGCGCACTGGCCGAATCCAAAAAGGACGAATATCGCGCCGGGATGCTCAAGGCGCTGGATTACCTGCGCACTCTGCAATGGTCGGACAAGATTTCCGGCGTGCCGGAGCAACTGCGGACGCAGGGCAATCAGGACGTGAAAACCGGAGGGTTCGGATACGGCAAAGGCTCGCGTCCAGATTTGAGCAATACGCAGATGGCGCTGGATGCGTTGCACGATGCCGGCCTGAAACCGGACGATCCCGCCTTTGCCGCCGCGCTCCAGTTCGTCAGCCGATGCCAGAACTTTTCCGAAACCAACAACCAGCCGTGGGCCGGCGACGACGGGGGATTCATCTACACTCCGGCCAACGGGGGCCAGTCCCCGGCCGGGGAATTCGTCGGCATCGGCGGCAGGCGCATGCTCCGCAGCTACGGCTCAATGACTTATGCGGGGCTTAAGAGCATGATCTATGCCGGGCTGTCCCACGATGATCCCCGCGTGAAAGCCGCCTGGGATTGGATCGGCAAAAATTTCACCGTGGACATAAACCCCGGCATGGAAGCGCTCGGCCCGGAGAACGCCCAGGGCGGTTTATATTACTATTTCTACACCATGGCCCGGGCGCTGGGCGCCTACGGCCAGCCGGTGATCGTCGATCCCCAGGGCGGCCGGCACGATTGGCGATTGGCGCTGATCCGGAAATTGGCGACACTCCAGCGGCCGGACGGCAGCTTTCTCGGTCAGCGGAAATGGATGGAGGACAATCCGGTCCTGGTGAGCGCTTATACCGTGATGGTGCTCGAGACGGCCAAAAAGGATTTGGCCGCCAATCCGGCGAAATGAATTCCCGGGGGGACAAACAGCGAAGGAGCGTTTCGTGGACAAATTCATCGTTCCGAATTTTCACGTGATCCTGATTCACTTCCCCCTGGGATTGCTGACGATCGGCGTGACGATCGAGTTGTTCAGCTTTTTGTGGCGGCGCAGCTCCTTCCGCCAGGCGGGACGCTGGATGATTCTGCTGGGCACGCTCATGGCCGTGCCGGCGCTGACCAGCGGCCTCTATGCCCTGCGCAACGTCGTCGGACACGGCGCCGACTTGGATTCATGGTCGGAATACAAGGCGGCGAGCAATTTCAACGCGCACGATTGGGAATTCGTGCGCTATCACGTTCTGCTCAACGCCGTGGCCACGGGGCTGGCGCTTTTCGCCACGGTGACGTGGCTCGGCGCCAGCGATACCTGGCGGAAGATTCTCCACGTCCCGGCGCTGCTGATGCTCGTCGCCGCGGTCGGCCTGATGGTCGACGGCGGTTGGCACGGGGGGGAGATGGTCTATCGACTCGGATTTGCCGTTCAGGGAAAGCTGAACGTGCTGCCCGATTCCCCGGACCGGCCGCAGGATTTGCAGGACAAAATCGAGTTCTATGCTCCCCAGGGCGAAGTGCATCTGCTGATGGCGGGGTTTGTGTTGGCGTTGGCGGCGGCGGCGCTGGGGCTGTCGATCCGCCGTTCCGTCACGTCCGACACCGTCCTCGTGCAGCGGATTCGGCGAACGAACGTTCCCGCCTCCGGCGAGCGCGAGGGCGTCATCAAGCCCATCTCCCTGCTCCAGGCCCTGAACGATCCGGGCGATGAGATTCCCGTCGGACCGCGGATTCCCGCCTCACGGTTCTGGCTGTTGGCGGCCCTGGTGGCGGTCGCCGCGATCATCAGCGGGTTGTGGTTCGGCGACTATCTGGCCCCGTGGCCGAGAATCATCGACCTCGCCCACTTCCAGTGGGCCGTCAGGCAAATCCAGGATTCCAAAAATGCCCGCGAAGGACTGCACATCGTTTTCGGCGCGTCCATTCTCATGCTGACTCTCTTGCTCGCTCTGCTGACGCGCTTGGCCCCAAAGAGCCGGGTCTTTTTGTCCGCCTTGGCGTTTGGGCTGGTGTTGGCGATGGCCGTTCAAGTCTGGCTCGGCGTGCTGCTCACGTTCGATGGTGGACGCGGCCCGCTGGCGCGCTTCAAGACCGATGCCGAAGCCAATACGCCGGAGCAGGAAACGCCGTCGCCCACGACCGTTCCCGCGACGGCGCCAAGCGTTTCTCCGCCGGCGGCGACGCAGCCGATTGCGCTGGGGCAGTAGCTAGTTTTCAATCGGTTCGACTTTATCCACGTCGATGTGATAGATGCTCTTGATGACCCCGCTCTGGGAGTCTTTGCGGATGAACGTGTGGATCGTGCCCCAGACCTTCACCGGAACGTCGTAATAGTAGCAGTGCTTCCCCTTGACGACGTTGCCGTCAACGAAGTGCTGCGCCAGCGGGGGGCCGTTGAAGCAGCATTTGGTCTTGGAATAGACGAGTTGGAAGTAGTCGAGCCTGGCGCTGTCGGCCGCTGAATGCGGCGCCCACATCTCGCCCAACGCCATGACCTTCTGGCCCTCCAGGGCGCGCCACTTGGATGGAATATCCTGCATCGTGGCGTTCATCTGGTCCATGTCGAACGTGCTCATGGCTTTCAGATCGACTTCCTTGTACGCGCCGTAATCGTGAATGCCCCCGCTGAGAAACTCGTTGAGCCACCAGCAAAACAGCAGCAGGATCGGCAGAACGACCACGGAAACAAAAACCAGGATTCGCCAGTTGATGCGCTGCGGCCAGGGGACTTTTTCGCGCGGCAACGGCCGCGGCTGATAGGACAATCCGCTCGGACTTACGGATGGCGGGTTGGCGGTACTCATCGACGACGTTCCACTATTCTACTGCGGCCTTTACTGCGGGGCGGCGCGGACGCTGCTGGCGTCCATCTGAAAGATGCTCACGATAAATCCACTGTCCCGAACCTCTTTCACGTGAAGCGTTCCCTCGACAACCAATTGATCGGGGAAGTAGCTCAGCGCCTTCGATTTGGGACAATGCACAACAATTGTATGCTGAATCTGCGGCGGCTGGCCAAAACAACAGGCGAACAGGCTGGGAACCAGGGCAAATTCGGAAATGCTTTCCGCCTGATCCAGCGGGATCATGTAACCCATGGTTTTGAAATGACATCCATCGAGCCGAAGGACGTCACTGGGGATGTTTCCACCGGCGGTGGCGTCATAGTCGAAATTCCCAAGCTCCTTGATAGGCATCTCGACGGTGTCACCGCCAGTGGGGGCGGGATGGACGTGACGCGGCCCGCCATCTACCAGCATGGCCACCGACTGCGTCGGCGTCGAAGCCACCGGTTTGGCGGCGGCTGTCAGCATCTGATGCCGGCAAACACGGATTTGCTCCAGCACCGGCCCAAGTTGGTCCGGCTGGTCCGCCAGCATCTCCGAAACCTTCTGCAACAGCGGCAGCGCCGCCGCATAGTCGCTACGGCCCATGTCCTCGTTGGCCTGAAGCTGCAACTCGCCGGCCAGCGTCGCGCTCGACGGCTGCGACGTCGCCGAAGCATCCGCCCAAGCCCGAGCGCATATTCCGACTACCAGCAACAATATGACAGTTGCGTTCTTTTTCATCGCCATCCCCTTACATCACGTCCCTGTATGCCGGAGGTTTCATGCAAGCATAGCATCAAAATCGCACAGAGTCATTGCTAGGGGATCCCATTTGGTGAAGACCCTGCCGGTATCGGCATGAGCTCTGGTTTCAACGCCAGATAATACAATTGCCCCTCCTGCAACTCGTGTCCGGCCATTCCCTCGGCGGTTGGTCCGATACCCATGTAGATATCGCATCGTCCGCTGGCGCGAATGGCGCCGCCGGTGTCCTGATCCAGCAGAAATCCGTCAAACGGCTGCATCCCCACGCCGGGATAGTAGGGGATCGACGTCACCACGAAAGCCGGCATCGCACGCGGATAGATGTCTTTCTGCTCCTTGTCCGTTGCGATCGTGGCCAACGGGGTCACCCGAACGTTCAGACTGCCGAACGGACCGCCCGGGCGCTCGGTGAAGAAAACGTACCGCTGGTCCAGCGGCAGATATTTGTCCATCATCTCCGGATGGGCGGCGAAAAATGCCGTCAGGCCGCGCAGGCTGAGCTGGTCTTCGGGAATGATCCCATCGGCGACCATCTGCCGGCCCGGGCTGGTATAGGCGTACCCATTAGTCCCGGCGAATCCGATTTCGTAAACCTGTCCCGTGTCCACCAGATGAAGCCGGGCCGATCCCTGAATCGTCACCACATAGGCTTCCCACCGGCTCCTGAGCCAGACCAGCTCGTCCCCAGCCAGCCTGTGTCCCGTTTCGATTTCGCCGCGCGTGTAATACGGCACGATCCGGCCATCGGGCGTTCTCCGCCCCTGGACCTGCCCCGACATCGCATCCCGAACCAGGTCCGCAGGCAACTTGTACAGCGGCCACTGAAACTGGGCCGTCGGTTTCAGGCTGGCATCGTAAATCGGCGTGCAATAGCCCGTGAACAGCACGGTATCGGTATATCCCGATCCATCCGGCGACGGGGCGCCGTAGCTTTTGTACACCTCAAAATTTTGGCGAATCTGCTGGTTGAACCACGTCGGATCCCATCGGCCCATGGCGAGCGATTGGGTGCAGATATCGTGCAGCCGATGCAGCGTTGCCACGGCCCGCTCGTGATCGATGTCCAGATACGGGAAAAATCCCCGGCTGCTCGGGGCCGACAGATATTTCAGGCTGCTGTCGATGGACTGGCTCAGGCGAACCGGATCGACCTGCTGCGCCGCGAAATCGGGATATTCGCTCGGATCGATTTTCCGCAGCGCCACCATCCCCTGGGGCAGTGGCTTGCGGAAATCAATCTGCCGCGGGACCGGCTGCGGGGCTTCCTGTTTGCAGCCGATGAAGCAAATCGCGCCGACAATGCCAACGAGCGAAATAAACCTGCGGACAGATGCGAGCGGCATAACGTTCCTCCCTGAACCAGCAATCATGGCGGTTCCAATGAATTGCTCCGAATGTTACCCTCTTTTCTCACGTTGGCGAGCGAAATGGCACGGCATTTTGCACCTTTTGCATATATGTCATATCTGACATATAATTCGAGCGCTCAACATGGCTGAGAAGCGAAAAAAGCTGGAAAGAGCGGGATTCAAAGTTGCCTCGGTGCAGGAGTTTCTCAAACTCACCGATGAGGAGGCGGCACTGATCGACCTGAAGGTCCGGCTCGTCGAAATGCTTCAGGCAGCGAGGAGGCATGCGGGGATCACGCAGCATGCCCTGGCGAAACTCATCGGTTCGAGCCAATCGCGGGTGGCAAAAATGGAATCTGGAAGTTCCGACGTAAGTCTCGATTTGATCTGCAAAGCCCTCTTTGCGCTGCGAATTTCGCGGCGCGACATCGGAAAAGTGATCGCCTCGAAAAGAGCGGCGTAGCATTTCACGAGGCCGCGTGCGCATTCACCTGTTTCTCCGCATGATAGCTGCTGCGCACCATCGGACCCGATTCGACATGGCGAATGCCTTTGTCTTCTCCCCGCTTCTTCCACTCGGCGAATTCATCGGGATGCACCCAGCGGACCACCGGCAAATGCTGCGGGGTTGGCCTAAGATATTGCCCCAGCGTGAGGATATCGCATCCGATGGCCACCAGATCATCCAGCACCGAGTCGATCTCGTCTTGGCGTTCGCCAAGGCCCAGCATCATCCCGGTTTTTGTGATGAACCCCTGCTGTTTTGAAATCTGCAATAGCTTCAGCGAGCGATGATATTTGGCCTGCGGCCGGACGGTGGCATAGAGCCGCGGAACGGTCTCGAGATTATGATTGAGGATTTCCGGGTCCTCATCCAATACTTTTTGCAGCGACTCCCAGTCGCCGCAGAAATCGGGGATCAGCACCTCGACGCTGGTCCCGGCGGATTGGCGGCGGATTTGGCGGAGGGTCTCGGCCCACACTCCCGCGCCGCCGTCGGGAAGCTCATCGCGATTCACGCTGGTGATGACGATGTGTTTCAGTCCCATCATCTTCACCGCCGCCCCGACTCGCCGCGGCTCGTCGAGATCGAGCGTCGGCGGCCGGCCGGTGGCGATGTGGCAAAACCCGCAGCTTCGCGTGCAGACATCCCCCAGGATCATCAGCGTCGCCGTCCCCGCGTGCCAGCATTCCCCCATGTTCGGACACTTGGCCGATTGGCAAACCGTGTGCAGATGATGGGTCTTCACCAGCCCCAGCAGCCGCCCATACCCCTCCCCCCCTGGCATCTTCATTTTCAGCCACGGCGGCTTTGGACCCTGGTTGGGCGAGTTGGGGAGGATTTCAAGGGAAACGGGCATATTTCAGCATTTCAATTCTAGGACCGATCGGGCCTGAGCGAAAGATTGTCGATTGCAGCTTGGAAACGGCAAAGTCCCATAAATTATCCAGGCCCGATAACCGGATTAAAGGGGCCAACTCATACAGATTGGGCAAATTGACTGAAGATGACCCTGGTTTGGGACAAAACGTCGCTTTATTTTCTGCGTGGCGGCCGGCCGCCGGTTATATATCGGCATCGTCGCCGTGGGTGCGGCGACTTTCAGATCGACCGAAGTGGGAGATCGACCATTTCAAGATTTATTGACAAATCGTTGGCCAAGGTTTCATCCCGCGCGCCGGGGTTGCCGTCGAACAAGGCTTCCGAGCAACCGCTCGTCGAAGCGCTGTGGCGTCGGCGGCACATCGTCGGTTGGTCGGTTCTGGGCGCGTTCATATTCGCCTGCCTCTTCCTGCTGGTGGCGCCGCGCAGCTACACGAGCTTCGCGGAACTTTACATCGTGCAGGGACAGGGCAAGGTCATGGGCCAGACTCCGGCCGACGTCCAACGCAGCGACGACTATCTGAACACGCAATGCGGGTTGATCACCGCGACGCCGGTGTTGGCGCTGGCACTTTCGGAGGAGGGGATCGGCGACCTTGAAATCCTGCGCAACGCGGGCGAACGGATCGAATATCTGCAAAAGAACATTGTCGCCGACGTGGAAAAGCATAGGGATTTGATCTCCGTCTCGCTGGAAGCGCGCGATCCCGTCGAGACCGCCAAGTTGGTGAACGCCGTGGTCCAGGCTTACGTGACCTACCAGACGAAAATTCAGCACAGCACCTCCGCGGAGGTGCTGGATCTCCTGGAGAAGGAAAAGGCCCGGGACGAAGAGGCGATCGCGGTCAAGAACCAGCAGTTGGCCACGCTGCGCGACATGTACGGCGAAACCGCCTACGACAGCAGTCAGAACAATCCCATCATTCAGCAGGAAACCGCGTTGTCCAACGCCCTGACGGCCGCGCGCCTCGACGCGGTCAACGCCAAGGCCGCCTATGACCAGGCCATGGCCTTGATCGGAAACGACCAGGAGAAACTTCAACAGATCGAACTTCCGGACGACCCGGGGGATTTGGTGGCGGCATCGCCGGCGCAGTTGGACCTCCTGAAATCCGAGATCTTCCGCCTGGGCCAATCGCTGAAGGACCTGGAACGCACCTATCTGCCGGACCATCCGCTGGTCCAGCAGGCCAGTTCGCGGCTGAATCTGCTGACGGTCACCTACGTTCGCGCCGAGCGGCAGCACTGGCTGAGCGCCAAGGCGCAGCAGGAAGCGTTGCAGACCTCGTTCGATCAGCAGCACAAGGTCGTGCTGAATCAGGCCACCCAGGCCGCGGATTTCGACCGCGTGAGGACCGAATTCACCCGCATCGAAAGTGATCTGGACGTCGTCGAAAGGCGCATCAACGAGGTCAGCGTCAATCAGGACGCCGGCAGCCTGAACATCCAGATCACCCAGCCGGCCATCCCCGCGCCCAAGCCCAGCTTTCCGCCCAAGCTCAAGACGTTGTTCGGGGCTTTGTTTTTTGGGCTATTGGTGGGGTGCGGCCTGGCGATCGGACGCGAGAAGTTCCCCCTGGGCGCGGGGCCCATGAGCCGCGTCTCGTCGGAATTGGGCTGCCCCGTGCTGGGCGTTTTGCCGAGCATGGATGCAAGGGGCACGCTGGTGGAACATGCGCTGCAAACGCATCTGCAACCGGCCAGCGCCGTCGCCGAGGCGGCGCGATCCATCTCGCGCATCCTGGCCGAATCCGGGTTTGACGATGAAATCGGCCGCACCCTTCTTGTGGCCAGTTGCAATCCCCTCGAAGGCCGAACCACGCTCCTGACCAATCTGGCGTTGGCGATGGCGCAGAGCGGGATGAAGATCCTGATCGTCGACGCCAATCACCGCTCTCCCCGGCTCCACAGCATTTTTAATCTGCGCAACGACTTCGGGCTGTTCGACGTTCTATCCGGTCGGGCGGCCGATCGTCCGGCGATCCAGACGACGCACATCGAGAACGTGGACTTGCTGGCCTGCGGCGCGGTTCCCGCCAACTCGGTCGAATTGCTCAACGACGAAATGCTCGTGGACCTCCTGGGCGAATTGTCCGACCGTTACGACCGGGTGCTGATCGATTCGCCCGCTTTGGGACGCGGGGTGGAAGCCCGGATCCTGGCGGCCAACTGCGCGGCCGCGATTCTGGTGACGGCGGCTCGACCGACCGTCCGCCGGCAGATTGGACAGGGCCTGCGGTTGTTGCGCAGCGTCGGCGCCAACGTTTTGGGTCTGGTCATCAATGAGCCCGGGGCCATCGATCCGTTGAAAGCCGTGGGTAGTGGTTTGTCGCCGGCGCGCAGCGCGTTGCCGGCAAGAGCATTCCGCGCGGTCCTTACGACCGGGGATGAGGATTGAACTGAAAATGAGCCGTACGCATCGTGCGTGGCTCAGTGGGTCACTGACCGCTGGGTGGTAGTGGGTGGTTTATCAACGAGGACTGGGAGAAGCTAATGGTTGCGCAGGACACAGCGGCCGTCCGAATCGCCGACAAGCCGCATCTGGAAAGTGAATTGGCCCTATCGTCGATAGCGCTGGCGCCGGGCCGCCGCGGCGCGGTTCGCGCCCGGCCCCGGCCCATTCATCGGATCAAGAGCCTTCATTCCCGACGAGACATCGATGCCATTCTCCATCGGGAATGCGCTCGTTGCGAGCGTAACGGGCATGAGTTCTGTCTCGTGGTCATTTGGCCGGCCGACGGCGGCGCGGCGCGGCCCTTGGCGCGCCTGGGAAAACTCCTTTGCGGGCGTGCCCGCGCCACCGATGAAATCGGCTGGTTTGAGGCCCGCCGTCTTTGCGTGGTCCTGCCCGACACCTCCGCCGAGGGCGCCATGGCCTTCGTCCGGGATTTCACCGAATCCGCCAACCACCGCGGTTTGTCGCCGATCTGCAACGTGCTGGGCTATCGCGGCCAGGCGCACAGCGACAACGAACGCCTCAGCGTCGAGCAGATCGCCCGCGGGATCGACGATGCGGGGCAGGACATCCTGGCCGGATCGCGCAGCCGATTTTCGCCGATGCGCCTGGTCTCCGCCGGCGAAGTGGCCAACTTGCTGGTGCGGCCGCTGCCGTGGTGGAAGCGGACGATCGACGTGCTGGGCGGCAGCGCGATCCTGGCGGCAGCGCTGCCGGTGATGGCTGTCGTGGCGCTGGCCGTCAAGTTCTCAGATCGCGGCCCGGTCCTGTTCAGACAGCGCCGCGCGGGTTTGGGCGGGAAGCCCTTCACCATTTACAAATTCCGCACCATGGTCGTCGATGCCGACGCCAAAAAATCGCGGCTCAAGCACCAGAGCGAGCAGGACGGACCGGCGTTCAAGATCAAGCACGATCCGCGGATCACGGGGGTTGGCCGGTTTCTTCGCGAAACCAGCCTCGACGAGTTGCCGCAACTTTTCAACGTGCTCATGGGTGACATGACGCTCGTGGGGCCTCGCCCCTTGCCGTTGGAAGAAAGCAACCGATGCGCGACCTGGCATCGACGGCGGCTTGACGTCACGCCCGGTCTGACCTGCATCTGGCAAGTCCATGGCCGCTCCAACGTCAACTTTACGGAATGGATTCGCATGGATCGGCGCTATATCCGGTCGCGATCCATCTGGCAGGACGTGAAGCTGATGGTAATGACCGTTCCATCGGTCTTGTTGCGTCGCGGCCGGTAGTTTTAGTTATGGTTTTTCCCGCCGCGGATTCGGGAACTCCTTTTTTCGTCGTCATTTGGATCGGACCATGTCAAGCGACGTTGCATTTTCCTGGCCGCCCAAGCGTGAGCTTTTCGGGGTGGGGGTGAGCGTCACCAACTACGATCAGGCGGTCGATGCGGTGATGGAAGCCGCCGGCGGCGGCCGCGGCGGCGTCGCGACGTTCCTCGCCGTTCACGGCATCGTCACCGCCGCCACCGACTCTGAATTCCGCCGGCACGTCAATCGCTGCCAGATGGTCGCCCCCGACGGCCAACCCGTCCGGTGGGCGCTCAATTTCTTTCACGCCGCCGGCCTCACGGACCGGGTCTACGGCCCGGAGATCATGCGCCGCATCTGCCGGCGCTGCGCCCGGGACGGACTGAGCGTATTTCTCTGCGGGAGCACCCGCCCGGTGCTGGCGCTGCTGGCGTCGCGGCTGCGCGAGATGTTCCCGGACCTGAAACTCGCCGGCGTTGAATCGCCCCCGTTCCGGCCCATGAGCCCGGCCCAGAACGACGCCCTGTGCCGGCGAATCAACGACAGCGGCGCCGCCGTCGTGTTCGTCGGGCTGGGTGTGCCGCGGCAGGAAACGTTCGCCGATTCCAATCGCGACAATATCCGCGCCGTGCAGGTTTGCGTCGGGGCGGCGTTCGATTTCCTCGCCGGCAACAAAAAAACCGCCCCCGCGTTCATGCAGCGTCACGGATTGGAATGGGCCTTCAGGCTGATGCAGGAGCCCCGGCGTCTTTGGAAACGGTATCTGGTGACCAACAGCATATTCCTGGCTTTGGTCGCGATCGGCGCCGTCAAGAGAGCTTGCCGCCGCCGCGCCGCAGTCGAGGGGGTCCCATGACCGCGGCGCTGAACGCCCAGGAAGCCCGGCCTCCGGTTCGATCGGCCAGCACCGTGTTCCGCCACGGCTTTTGGGCAGTCGCGGACCAGGGGTTGTTTGCCGGCTCCAATTGCGTGGTCAACCTGATGCTGGCCCGCTGGCTCTCGCCGACGGAATACGGCGCGTTCGTCACCGCGTTCGCCGCGTTTTTGGGGCTTGGAGTGATCCACACCTCCCTGCTGACCGAGCCGATGCTGGTCTTTTCCTCGGACCGCTACCGCGATCGACACCGGCACTATTTCGGCGTGTTGCTGTATTGGCATCTGCTGGTGTCGCTGGGAGCGTCGTTGATCCTGGCGCTGAGCGGATGGTATCTCCAATCCCGGGGCCAGACGGCCCTGGGCGGTGCGCTGTACTGGTTTGCCGCCGCCGGACCGTTCATTCTCTTCCTCTGGCTGATGCGGCGCATGTGCTACGGGCAGTTCAACCCCCGGCGCGCCGCCATCGGTGGGGTGGGATATCTCATCCTCATGATGTCGGGCCTGGCCTTGGTGCACGTGCTGGGAACGCTGAGCATCGGAATGGCGCTGACGATCATTGCCGTCAGCAGCCTGGCGGCCGGAGCCGGGCTGGGAATCGGGCACGTGGATTTGCATCCGCCCCGCGCCCTGATCCGCGACGTGACCGCCGAGCACCTGCGTTACGGACGCTGGGCCACCGCCACGCAAATCCTCGGGTTCATTCCCGGCAATATCTATTACTTCCTGCTTCCGGCGATGGCCAGCCTCGCACAATCCGGCGCGCTGCGGGCGCTGACCAACCTTTTCATGCCCCTGCTCCAGGCCAGCACCGCCCTGTGCATGCTCCTCCTGCCGGCTTTCGTCAGCACCCAGGGTACCGTCGAGGGGAAACGGCTGCATCGTCTGTCGCTTCTAGTCCTGGCGGGAACCCCCGTGATCTACTGGCTTGTCCTTGGAGCGTTCGACCGCCGCGTCGTGATGCTCGTCTATGGCGGGAAATACCTGGAATATTCCGGTCTGCTTTGGGTCCTGGGGCTTCAACCGATCATCGGCGGAATGTGCGGCGTCTACGGCGCGCTGCTGCGGGCCAGGCAGAAGATGAACGCCGTCTTCTGGGGCGGCGTCGTCGCCGCGATCGCCGCCGTCATTCTGGGCATCACCATGACCCGGCGTTTCGGACTGGCTGGCGTTTGCTGGAGCATCGTCATTACCTACGGTCTGCATCATGTCACCCTCTGGCTGTTCAGCCGCCCCATGATGCGGGACCGGACCCCGTTGCCGGACGTCGAACTGGGAGAGAACCTGGTCGAAGCGGCCTAGGCAGGCGAACCAATGTCCATGTTTTTCGCAAAAGTCTCGGCCTGGGTCACGGCGATGGGGGCGGCGGCGCACCTGGCGCCGACGTCCCGCCGGCCACGAAGGCATTTCCAGCCTGATCCCGCCAACCCATCGCCCGCCGCGCCGGGCGCCGGGCCTTCCGCGCTGCGCGTGCTTTTCCTCTATCGGGATTTGCCGTTTCATGGCGGAATTCCCCGGTGCCTGTTGTATCTGGCGCGGGCTTTCGATCCCCTCAGGATGGACCTTCACGTCGCCAGCATGATCCAGCCGTCGGCACCCATGCGCGAGGCATTCCAGGACTTGCAGATCGAACCGACCTGCCTGGGGGACAACGGATACCTTTCGCCGATCCGGCGCCTTCGCCGCCTGCTGGAAGAGCGGGACATCGAGGTCGTGGTTGCCACGACGTTCAAGACGTATTTCTGCGCCAAGTGGGCGGTGCGCGGGAGCAATGTCGGCGTGGTCTTCTGGGTCCATGCGGTTCGCCGCGTCATCAATGGCCCAATCCGCCGTGCCATCGTCCGGTTGCTCAGCAGGAATGATCCCATGCTCTTTGTGTCGCGAGCGGTTCGGGATGCGCATCTTCCGGCCAACCATCGCGGCCCGGCGCAGGTCATCTACAACGGCGTCGAGGACGTGGCCGGCAACCCCCGGTACAAACCCTACGGCCCGGAGATGCGCCAGACCCTGGGATTGCCCCCGGACGCACTGGTCCTGGCGTACGTCGCGGAGTTCTCGCCCTGCAAGGACCATCCCACCGCCATCAACGCGATGCACGAGTTGGCGCGGCGGCAGGTCAATGCCCATTTGCTGCTGATCGGAACCGGTGAAGAGATTCAACCCGCCCGCGCCCTGGCCGCCCGCGGACCCGCCGCCCAGCGAATCCATTTTCTGGGCGCCCGACCCGACGTGCGGCGGATTTTCGGCATCGTGGACATTTACCTTCACCCCGGACGCGAGGAGGGATTCGGCCTGGCCATCGCCGAAGCCATGCTCGCCGGGCGTCCCCTCGCCGGGGCGCGCGAGGGCGCGCTGACGGAATTGATCGAATCGGGAAAAACCGGCGTGCTATTCAATCCGGGCGACGCTCTGGACCTGGCGGACATCATTGTTTTCCTTGCCGCCGACCGCGATCGAGCCCGGCGGATGGGGGCCGCCGCCCGCGAATTCTGTCTCCAGAAATTCGACGTCGAAAATTTTGCCGACGCCATTACCCGCTTCCTCGAAGACTGCTTTGCCCCAGGAGTCCGCCAGACGCCTGGGGCGCCGATCGAGCCTCAAACCGCCGGAGCACGCGGATGACGCCGCACGGAGATCGATATCTTCGCGTTCTTTGCGTCCTGCTGCTGGGTTATGCGCTGATGGGCAAGGGATTTGCCTACATCGGTGTGGCGCCGTTCTACGTCGGCGAACTGACGATGGTCTGGGGCGTTCTCGTCCTGTTTTGCAGCGAGAACTGGAGCCGAGTCCTGCGAACCGCCTGGTTCTGGCCGCTGCTGGCGCTGATGCTCTGGGGAGCGATCAGGACCGTTCCGTTTCTGGCAACCTATGGCACCGACGCGCTGCACGATGCGGCGATATGGATCTGGGGGACGTTCGCCATCGTGCTGGCCAGCCTTCTCGCCGCCGAACCCCGCCGATTGGCCTACCTGGAAAAGAAGTTCCGCTCGTTCGCGGTTCTGCTCCTCATCCTCGGTCCGATTTCCTACTGTATCTCGATCTTTGCCGACGCGTTTCTCCCCAACGCCCCCTGGGCCGACGTGCCGTACGTTCTGGTCAAGGGCGGCGATCTGGTGGTTCATCTTTGCGGGATATTCGCCTTCTTCGTTCTGCTCGGGGGGCCGCAGATGGCGTTTGTCGTCCCCATGATGATCGTCAACCTCGTGCTCTATTTCACCGGCCGAGCCTCCATGGTGACCTTCGCCTCGTGCAGCGCCATCGCCACCGCCCTGCGCCCCCAATCCACGCTGCCCTGGCGATTGTTTCCCGCCCTGGTCATCGGCGTCACGCTGCTGTGGCTGCTCAATGTCCATATCGAGACCAAAATCCACGATCCCGGGCGCATTGTCTCGGCCGACCAGATCATCGAAAACGTCCAAAGCATCTTCTCCGATTCCAACAACGAAAACCTCGACGGCAGCCGGGAGTGGCGCCTGCTCTGGTGGGACACGATCACCGATTACACGCTCCACGGCCATTATTTCTGGAAGGGCAAAGGCTTCGGAATCAATCTCGCCGATGACGACGGCTTCCAGGTCGAAGCCGATCACAGCCTGCGCAACCCGCACAACGGACATCTCACCATGCTCGCCCGCGGTGGAGTGCCCATGCTGGTCCTTTGGGCCATCTGCCAGTTCACCCTCGGATATGGGTTGGTCTGTGCGGCCTGGTCGGCGCGGCGGCGCGGAGATCGCCACTGGTTTGGGTTCCTGGCGTTTCTGTTCATCTATTGGCTGGCATTTCTCATCAACGCCTCGTTCGACGTATTTCTGGAAGGGCCGGTGGGGGGCATCTGGTTCTGGTGCGTCTACGGCACGGGGATCGGCGCGGTCTGGATTTACCGGAATTGCCCCGAAGCTCTGCACGAAGCGCCCATCGCCGGCGCCGAGGGCCTCCCCGCCGAACTCCTTGGCGTCCAACGCAAAACCCGGGCGCTGGAATTATGCGCGTCCTGATTTGCCACAACTTCTACCGGCAACCCGGCGGCGAGGATCAGGTCTTCGCGGCGGAAACGGAATTGTTGCGCCGGTTCGGCCACGACGTCGAAACCCATGCGGTGCATAACGATCAGGTCGAATCCCGGGGCCGGTTGAAACTGGCGGCGGCAACGGTTTGGAACGGCGCCGCCGCGTGGGAAATCGCCCGGCGGGCGTCGCGCCATCGCTCCCAGATCGTTCATTTCCACAACACGTTTCCACTGCTTTCACCGGCGGTTTATTCGGCGGCGCGGAAGACGGGTGCGGCGGTCGTGCAGACGCTGCACAATTACCGTCTGATCTGCCCCGCCGCGACTCTGTTCCGCGACGGCAAGCCCTGCGAGAAATGTCTGGGCCGGTTGCCGCTGCCCGGGGTGGCGCACGGCTGCTACCGCGGCAGCCGGGCCGTCACCGCCGTCGCCGCCACCATGCTCGGACTCCACCGCGCCCTGGGAACCTGGGCGGATCAGGTCGATGCTTACATCGCCCTGACGAAATTCGCCCGCGGCAAATTCCTCGCCGCCGGCTTCGACGGCCGCCACATTCACGTCAAGCCGAATTTTCTCGATCCCGATCCCGGGGAAGGCCCCGGCGACGGGGGGTTTGCGCTCTTCGTCGGCCGCCTCACCGAGGAGAAGGGGATTCGTCCGATGCTGCAAGCGTGGAAGAAGATCGGCTCGGCGATGCGGCTGAAAATCTGCGGCGACGGCCCGCTCGCCGCCGTCGCCGCCGACTCGTCCGTCGAATGGCTCGGCCGCCGGCCGCTGCCGGAAGTCCTCGACCTGATGGGCCGCGCCTCACTCCTGGTCTTCCCGTCGCTGTGGTATGAGGGATTTCCCCGCACGATCGTCGAATCCTTCGCTCGCGGAACGCCCGTGGTTGCCAGCGATCTGGGCTCCATGCGGGAGTTGATTCAGCCCGGCCGAACCGGCGCACTGTTCGACCCCGGCGACCCCGACAGCCT
>JBEKIV010000022.1:0-24695 GCA_050011595.1 Tepidisphaeraceae bacterium | reverse complement strand
CGCTTCCGTCCTACGCCAACGAGTAGCGGCTGCCCCGTTCATCCTTCAACTCCTGCTCGATTTGTTTCAGCGTCCGAAGCAAGCTCCTAACAGCCTGCTGCTTCATCCGTTCGGTTTTCTTCGGCAGCCTTTGAACGTGGGTAGCGATGGTGGGCATTGTGCGCTAAAAGCGTTTCAGGCGGTGTCTGCGGGAGATCCTTCGTCCGGCTCTCATTTCTTATGCCCGCCGCCGCCACTCCCTCCGCCTCCGCCCCCTCCGCCCGCTCCTTGTGGGGTTGTCATGTGTTGCTGGAAAATCAAGCCGAGGAGTGCGGGAATGAAGATCGACGCCGGTAGCAGGAACGGCTGGAGCTTCAGGTGATCGGTCATTTGTTTGGCGCCATCCTGATATTGGTAAATCAGGCCGAGGATTCCGAACACCATCATGAACGCGCCCTGGAGGCTGGTGTACATCATGACGCTGCCGCGGAAGAGCACGAACGACAGCATTCCAAATCCGACCAATCCCACGAGCGCTCCCGCCCAGACCACGTTGGGATCGAGACCGACCGCGCGCCAGACGCTGGCGCCCATCAGCGCGCCGAACATCCCGCCCATCAGGGCCACCGCGTATTTCATGGTGGGCCAGGCGATGGCGGCGGCGGCCACGGCGCAGAGGACCGCGCCGATCGTGGCCGCATCCCCTTCCTTGCCCAGATAGTTGCCCAAATACGCGCCCACGATCGCCGCGTTCACCAGCACCAGGGCCTTGAAAATCTGGATGCCGAACAGCAGATACACGATCCCCACGATGATCAGCGTCGCCGCCACTCCCGGCGTCATCTGCTGGCACCAGGCAATCAGGTCGTGCTGCTGCGGCCAGGTCTTGGGAACGTCCGCGAAAAAAGTCTCGGACTTCTTGAACGAATAGGAAGACTGGGAAATTGTCGCGAGCATTTGGGATAACATGGATGAGCCCTTAATCAGCGGCCTGATGCTTGACGTCCTTTTCCTTGGCTCCCTCGGGAGTCTCACCCTTGGAATCCCCCCCGGAACCGCCTTGCGCCGACTCGATCAAGGGATTGGTTCGCCATTGGAAGATGGCCCCCAGCCCGACGAGTCCGGCGAGCAGTGCAAGCTGGTCGGAGGTTCGGCGCGGCACGTGCAGCAGCACCTGCGGATCGATCCGCGATAGCGCCATCGCCGCCGCCGGCAACAGCAGCGAAATCCCCGCTGCGCTCCAGAGCAGCGCGATTCCCACTCGCGGCCACAGCAGCGCGGCGCTGATCCCCACCAGCATGGCCGCCGCCGCGGAAAATCCCAGGCATTGCTGCATCGTATCCGGCACGTTCTGCCACAGGTTCGCCAGGTATTGCGGGAGGGTCTGGGCCGGGTCATATTCCGGCCATCGCCAATGAAACGCCGACCCGCGCGTCGCCCAAAGCACCAGCGCGGTCCAGATGGTCAGCACCGCCCCCAGCCAAGCCCCAACCCAAATCCGATGAAAGACGTAGGCGCTCACGCCCAGAGCCATCGCTCCGCCCACCGCCGGCGCCATCGGATCGACTTGCCAATGGCACCAGAGCGGCAATTTCATCCCGATCGCCGTCCCCATCGCCACCGCCGCAAGCGTCAGCATCGACCGGCTCAACCGCGCCCCGGCGATCCACAGCGACAGCCCCATCAGCGAACCCACGAATGCCGCGATCAAAGTGATCGTGCCCGGCTGACGCGGCAACAGCGTTACCAAGTGCTGAAACAAAACGTGCACCTCTTAGCTGGTTATCGACCACCATCGCGCGATTTCTCCACCCAACTCCGCCCGCCGCCGGGTGGCCGCGCAGCGCTATTACTCTTTATCCCGGTTGCGGTTAAAATCGCAAAGGCGGAAAGTGATTGTGGCCCATGCCCGATAAAAAAAAGATTGGCCTTCTCGCGGCAATCCTGCTGTTTCTCATCACCATCTGCGCCGCGATCTTCGTCGTGAAGATATATCTGTTTTCGCCCGGCTCGGACGATTCCGCTTCCACGGCCCCGGCAGAGGCGCAGCCGGGGCAGGGGCAAATCCAGGTCGGCATCCTGCTGAGCGATTTCTCCGCCACCGGGCCGCATCGGCAATCAGCGCCCTATGGTTATCAGACCCAGCTTCGCGCGCTTAGAACCCTGCGCGATCCGCTGATTCATTTGGTTCCCGTGATCGAGCCGAACACCGCCGGCAAGGGCGCCCTGCCGCGAATCCTCCACCAGAATTTCCTGGGTGAAGTTCCGCTGGACGCCAGCAAGCTCGAGGATCTGCAAAAGATCGACGTGTTGGTCAGCACCGCCGCCGCCAACGTTCACGAGGATGTCACCGAGGCGATCTGGCAGCGCGTGCGACAGGGAATGGGGCTCCTGCAACGACAACTGGGCTATCTCACCCCCGGCTATGTCGCCCGGACCAACGAATTGGCCGGCTTCGACGATGCCGTGTTCGGCTGGAACGCCAACGCAGTCGATTGCCAGGTCGTCGCCAGTCATCCGCTGCTTGGTGATTTATCCGGACAAATCGGCAAGATCATCAGTCTGACCCCCAACGGCGCGGTGGGCCGGTTGAAAGGAATCCCTCTCCTGCGCGTCAAGAACATGAGACAAGTGATGCTGGTCGCCGCCGACCACACCGTCGGGACCGGTGAATATCTCTATCCGCTCTACGTCAGCCAATTGGGCCAGGGGAGGATCGTCGGCATCGGCTACACGCAGGGCAAGGACGTGCCCCCGGAATTGGAGGCCGCCAATCACGACCGATTCTATATTCATTGCGTCGAGTGGCTGGCCGGCAAACCCCTGAATTGAGAGCGTCGTTCAACATGATCAACATTGGCAAACTTGTCGGTCTGACGTTGGTCATCGCGCTGGCGATGATTGGCGGAATTTCCGTAGCGCAGACCCAGCCCGCCGCGACGTTGCCCGCCGCCGTTTCGCTCCCCGCATCGCCCCTGACCGCCGATGAGCTTCCCGATTCCGTCCTGCATGGGGACCTTCTTGCCGTCGTGGTCCTCGATCTCAAGACCGGCGACAAGACGGCGTGGAACAACGCGATGATGGTCATCTCCGGCGGCAGGCCCACGACCCGCCCGCTTGGACCCAACGATCCCCTGCCGTTGGGGCTCGATCAATCCCTCGGACCGTTTTTCAACATGGGCGCCGAGCGCATTTGCGTCGGCGTCGCCGTCACCAACGGCAACCAGGCGGGGACTATCGCCATCCGCCTGTCCGACGGGGCCAGCGACAACCTGGCCGTCAAGTGGCTCCGCCAGAACGCCAACGCGGCGAGAATCGACCACGACGGCCAATGGATCGTCGCGCAGCTCGACTCCAGCCCCGCGGTCAGGATCGGCGCCCCTCTCAGCCCCCAGGCCGATGACATTCGCCAGGACCTCAACTGCTGGGGCGAGGATGTCCCGCTGAAAATTCTTTATCTGACCTCCGACCCGGTAAGGAAACAACTGATGCGTGGCGGCCCGCCGCCGGACGCGGTCGCGCCCATGGTCACGCTCTTCTGGAGCGCCAAATGCCTCTTCATCGGGGCCAGGCTCGGCGTCGATCCGAAAGTTCAAGTACGCTGGGTTGCGCCGGATGACGATGGCGCGGATGCCGTCATCAAGGCGTTCGCCGAAGCGCGCGTGAAACTTAAACAGCCGAACAACGGCACCGGCATCCCCCTGGCCTTTGTCCAGGTCCTGGACCAGATTCAGCCCGTTCGCCAGGCAAACGTCGCGCAGGTGTCGCTCGGGAAAAAAGATCTGGCGAACGTCTTCGCGGCGGTGCTGGCCGCTTCGATGAATGGCGGGGGCGGTCAAGGCCAGCAGGTTGCGCAGACCCCCGTCGCCGCGGATTGGGCCCCGATCGATCCCGCTATCGATGCCGCGTCGGCGCAAATGCGGCTGATCCTCTCCGCCATCGCCGAATACGATCGCCAAAACCATGCCCTTCCCGCCAAGCTCGACGACCTGGCAACGGCCAGGCTCGTCCCCGGCCCCGAGATCTTCCACAATCCCCGCACCGGCCGGGATAGCGGATTCATCTACGTCAAGCCCGACGCCGCCAGGCTGGCCGATATCCCCAATCCCCAAAAGCCCGCGATTCTTTTCGAGGAAAAAAATAGCAAGGCGGATGAAACCGGGCTTGTGGGATATGCCGATGGGAAAGTGGCGATGCCGAAGTAAGCCCGGAAGTTCGAAACTCGAAATTCGAATGACGAATCAAATTCGAAGTCTGAAATTCGAATTTCGTCATTCGAATTTCGAATTTGATTCGTCATTCGAGTTTCGAATTTCGCCTTTCTTTTGACGCGAGCTTCCCCGGCGGCTAAAAACATCGCATGCCCGATCCCAATCCCCTCGATGCTCTTCGCCTGAAAATCGACCAGCTCGATCAGCAGATCGTCGAGTTGCTCAATTCCCGGGCGCGCGTGGTGGTCGAGATCGGGAAGCTCAAGCAATCGCAGGGCACGCCCATCTACGCCCCGGACCGCGAAAAGGCCGTGCTGGAACGCGTCCGGCTCCTCAACCATGGCCCGCTTTCGGACCGCTGCCTCGACGCCGTCTATCGCGAAGTCATGAGCGGCAGCTTCGCCCTGGAAAAACCGCTTCGCATCGGATTCCTCGGCCCCGAAGGCTCCTTCAGCCATGCCGCCTCCGTCTCCAAATTCGGTTCCAGCGTCGAGTACGTCCCCTTGAGCGCCATCCCCGCCGTTTTCGAGGAGGTCGTCCGCGGCCACGTCGATTACGGACTGGTCCCCGTCGAAAACAGCATCGGCGGCGGGATCGTCGATACCCTCGACGCTTTCCTCAGCAGTTCCGCCAAAATCTGCGCGGAAGTATTGCTCACGGTCCACCACAATCTCCTGGCCAATCAGCCCTGGGAAAAAATCGAGAAGATTTACTCCAAAGCCGAGGTCTTCAGCCAATGCCGCAACTGGCTCTACGCCACCGCCAAGGACCGCCCGACGCTCCCCACGGAAAGCACCACCGCCGCCGCCCAACTGGCCCGCGACCAGGCCGGCGTCGCCGCCATCGGCTCCAAGCAAGCCGCCGAGTTGTACGGCCTGCACGTTCTCTTCGAGAACATCGAAGACAATCCCGACAACATGACGCGATTTTTCGTCATCGGCCGCGAGCCCGCCCGCCGTAGCGGCGAAGATAAAACCGCCATCATGTTCACCACCGCCCACAAGCCCGGCGCCCTCGCCGAGGTGCTCGACGTATTCAAAGACAACGGCATCAATTTAACGGACATTGAAAAGCGACCGAGCCGAAAGGTGAATTGGGAATACTATTTCTTCATCGACGCCCAGGGCCACGCCGACGACCCCGCCATGAAAACGGCCATCGAGCAGGCGAAGAAGCATTGTTTGCAGTTGACGGTGCTGGGGAGTTATCCGCGGGGGGATTAGCCGGCGCTATTGATGTCGATTCCCACCTGCCCAGGAGGCTGCCCATGAAACTTCTCGGCTTTGACATCGAGATTTCCAACGTCTTCGACCTTCGGCCCGGTGAGGATATCGACCGATACGCCCCATTTGACATCTCCGTCGCCGCCACTCACATCGACGGGGGTGATCAGCGCCTATGGCTATCCAATGGCCCGGATGGCAAGCCGCTGCTGAGCCTGAATCGCCAGGACGCGAACGAGTTGCTGGATTTCCTGGCTCAAATGCAGCGCGACGGACATGCGCTGGTCGCGTGGAACGGCCTCAGTTTTGATTTGCGATGGATAGGCCACGCGGCCGGCGACCTTCCAAAGGCGGCCGGCATCGCCCTCAAGATGTATGATCCAATGTTCCAGTTTTTCAAACTGAAGGGCTTTCCCATCGGCCTCGCGGCCGTTGCGCAGGGAATGGGCATCGCCACGAAGAAGCTCATGAATAGCGCCGACGCTCCCGTCCAATGGCGAGCGGGCAATCATGACGCGGTTTGCAAGTACGTGCTGGGCGATGCCCGCATGGCTGTCGAGATCGCCGCGGCCATTGACCGCAAGCGTCAAATTGCCTGGATGACCCAGAAGGGGACGCGTTCCTCGATTCCGCTGCCGCGCCTGCGAACCGTCGAGGAATGCCTGAGCGACCCCATGCCCGATCAGTCCTGGATGAGCAGTCCGATACCGCAGGCGAAATTCGCGGGCTGGATCACGCGACAGCCCGTTGCCGAAACTCGAAATCCGAAATCCGAATGACGAATCAAATCCGAAATCCGAATGATGAAACGGGCTTTCATTCGTCATTCGGATTTCGAATTTCGGATTTTCCCCTTACAGTTCCTTGGCGATCTCCGGCAGCTTCTCGGAACTTTTCTTCGCCGGCCCGGTGAAGTCGCTCGATCCCGACGGGACGCCCAGACGCTCGAAGTCGATCTCGCTGTTGATCTCCGCGCCGATCAGCAAGACCAGCCCGTCGAGATAGAAAAACAGCAGCAGAATCGCCGCTCCGCCCACCGTGCCGTAGGTTTGGTCGTACCGGGCATAACGATCCACGTAAACGCGAAAGACCATGTCCAGCAGAATCCACACCGCCGCGCTGAACAACGCACCGGGGGTCAATAACCGAAACCGCTGCCGAATATTCGGGCCGAAATAGTAAATGACGGCCAACACCACGATCGCGAAAAGCAGCGACAGGCAATACCGCGCCGCGTCAAAGACCCATTGCAGCGGCGCCGTGAGAATCCCCTTGGACGTCAGCCACGCGCCCACGGCCGAGCCGATCGGCAGAAGGACGATCATCGCCAGCATGCCCAACGTGACGCCGACGGTCAACGCGATTGCCACGGCCCGATGCCGGACATACGAGCGGGTCTGCTTGATGTCGTAGCACCGGTCCAGGGCCGACATGGTCATCGACATCCCGCCGCTGGCGACCCAGATGCTGACCACCAATCCGATCCCCAGCCATCCCGTGCGCTGCCGGTTCATCACCTCGTCGATGTTGCCGTTGATGGTTTGGGCCTCCTTGCCGAGCATGGACGTGATGACGCTCGCGATCGCGGTGCGCGCCGGGTTCTTGGCGCTGGCTGGAAGGTACGGGATCAGGCTCAGAAGAAGAATCAGGAACGGGAAAACGGAAAAGAGCCATGAATACGCCAGCGCCGACGCCCAGACGAAAATCCCATCCTCGCAGATCTGCTCCCAGACCCGCCAGAAAAATGCCCAGGTCCCGAAGGATTTCAGGACCGGCCGGATGTCGCCCAGGCTGGCCATGACGCGAATTGTTGGATTTCCCGGGCCCAAAAGCAACGGCCCCGCCTCACGCCGACCGCGGATCGATTACCCCGTGTAGCCGGCGGGCTTGCCCGCCGTATTCGTCCACACCCCGCCTCACGCCGCGCTGGAGCCGGCCGCAAGGCGCGTCTTTCGCATCGCGGTCACCCGGCTGGCGGCGAGGCGGTAGGCCAGCAGGATCGCCACCGCCGCCGCGAACCCTTTTTGCTTGGGACCCACCAGCTTGCCGATCATCAGGTAATGCACGACCGCCGCGATGGCGGAAAGATAGACCAACTGGTGCAGGCGCTTCCATTTCGCCGCTCCCAGCCGCTTGATCATGCCGTTGGTCGACGTCGCCGCCAGCGGCGCCATCAGAGCCAGCGCGGCCATGCCGAACAGGACGTACCGATGCTCCAGCGTGTCACGAATCACCGCCGGCACGCTGAAAGACTGGTCCAACGCGAAATAGATCGACAGATGCACGACCCCGTAGAAAAACGCGTACAGCCCCAGCATTCGCCGAAAATGGCTCAGCCAGTTCCAGCCGGTGAGTTTTCTCGCCGGCGTGACCGTCAGCGTGAGCACGATGAAAACCAATGCCGTCGTTCCCGTGATATGAAGCGAACTGTTGACGGGATTGGCGCCCAGTTCTTTCCAATAGGCGTCCCATCCCAACATGGCCAGCGGCACCGCTCCGTTGACCAGCAGGACGAATTTGGCGAAGGCGGGGTCCTTCATCGGGGGTCTAAAAATTCGCCCGCAAATCCATCCCCGAGTACATCCAAGCCACCTCCTCGGCATACCCGTTGAACATCAGCGTCGGACGAATTCCAACGCCGATGCGGCGCTCCGTCGCCTGGCTCCAGCGCGGATGGTCCACCCGCGGATTGACGTTGGCATAAAACCCGTATTCGTCCGGGGCAACCGCATTCCACGTCGTCGGCGGCTGCGCGGCGCGAAGCTCGATTTTCACGATCGACTTGATCCCCTTGAACCCGTATTTCCACGGCGCCACCAGCCGAACCGGCGCTCCATCCTGCGCCGGAAGCTGCTTGCCGTAGATCCCGCTGGCCAGGATCGTCAGCGGGTGCATGGCCTCGTCCATCCGCAAGCCTTCGACGTACGGCCAGGGCAAATCCCCGCCGTTCTGGTTGGGCAGGCGCTTGGGATCGAGCAGCGTTTGAAACGCGACGTACCTGGCGTCGCTCAGCGGCTGGACGCGGTCCAGCAGCTTCGACAGCGAAAATCCGTCCCACGGAATGACCATCGACCACGCCTCGACGCAGCGCATCCGATATACCCGCTCCTCCGTGGGGGCGATCTTCAGCAGATCGTCCAGATCGAACGTTGCCGGCTTGCTGCACAGGCCGCCCACGCTCACCTGCCATGGCCGCGCCACGAATTGCCCCGCCAGATCCGCCACCGACTCTTTGTCCAGCGAGAATTCGTAGAAATTGTTGTAATGCGTGATGTCCTGAAAATCGGTGCGGGGCTCGTCGGTCACGAACCCGGCGGCGCTTGGCGTGCTCGGCCGCGTCGTCGCCACCGCCAGGTCCATCAGCGGCCGGTCCGGTCCCCTTCCCCTCGGCGGTGAATTCAGTTTTCGATACACCCACCCCGTGGCCGTCGCCGATGCCGCCAGAATCCCCGCGCGAAGAAACGTCCGCCGATTGAAGTACCTTCCCTCATCGGTAATTTCATTGCCGGAAATGCCAGGCGGCTTTTTAATCAGCATGATGACATGATTGTAGACCGGCGGGGCATAAGACTGCGGAAAAAATCCGCATGCCCCAGGGCCACCGCCTATCGCCCTGGCGCGGACAAATGGGATAAATGCAACGCTCAACACTCAACACTCAACGCTCAACTTTGAAGGAAATGCAAGAAGACCGGGGATTTTCCTCACTTCAACGTTGAGCGTTGAGTGTTGAGTGTTGAGCGTTGAGCGTTGCATTCCTTTATTTCGAATCCGTCCCCTTGGATACATTGACGATCGGATCGCGCATCGTTGCCGCCGGGTTCTCATCCGCCGCATCCTCACCGTCGGGGCGGGTGGTGGGAGCCGACGCGCGGCTCAACTTATCCAGCCGGTTCATGATGAGGTTGGTTCGCTGATCGATCAGCTTGTCCTGTGACGCCTGATCGCTGGCCAGCCTGGCCTTTTCCTCTTCGAGCATTTTCTGGAGCTTGTCGATGCGGGTTTGCCGCTCGGAGAAGTCCAGTTGCACCATATCCGCGATCTTGCCTCGGATCTTGTCGCGCATTTGCGCTACGCCGGCTTCTCCCTCCGCCTGGGCCGTCAGCGTCAAGGCAAACAGGTCGTCTTCAAGCTTAAAGCGGCGAAGCAATTGGTCGGCGACGGCGGGGAAATGCTCCTTGGTGAAATTGTAATTCCGCCATTTGCGAATCGCGTCCAGCCGAACCGGCGAGTTGTTGGGAACGTGAAGGTTGGCCAGCACGCGCCCCCGCGCCGGGGAATTTTCTTGCATGAACGCCATCATGTCATCCCATTCCTGCTGGGTGTACGGGCGGACATTGGCAGTCCTTCCCGCGATGAGGGCGAGCAGCGCCCGGCGGAGTCGGACCGGGTTGGCCACCGGTCCTGCGGTGGAAAGCGGAGGGCCTGCCCTCTGCGCGGGGCGGGTGGACGGCTCGTCGGCCGACGCCGCCAGGCTCGCAAACATCGTTACCCCCAGAATCAAAATCGCCGCCAGTCTTACCGGTTTCATGGTTCACCTGTTGGATTCAAATCGGTACTGTGAGAGCCCTCCGAAGCCGAGGGCAAGCCCTCGGCATTGGCATCGCCGGAATTCTCCGCGTCGCTCGGGACCACCGCCGCCACCTCCGCTACGTGCAGATTCGATTCATCCGACGTCGAATCTCCCAGCGGAATCGACAGCAGCGCGAGCTTTTCCTCGTCGCTGAGGTCGCGATGCTGCGGCGCGTTGGGAAGGAGATCGTTTTCAAACGGATCGGCCGATACCAACGGCGCGTTGTCGTTCGGGTTGCCGTGGAAATCGAGCAGATGGTGATAAACGGCCCAGATGTAAAAACCGACCAGCAGTGACGCCGCCGCCGCGATGCTGATCCGCCGCCACGGCATTAGTGACCGCGCCTCGGAAACCGTCACCGCCGGCCGCCGGCGCCGCTCCGCCCATTCACGAACCAGCCGCGAAACCCGTCTCTGTGCCACCATCGGCGAAATTGGCGGACGCGTCACCGCATCCAGCGATTGAAGGGCGTCGAAGGCAAGCTGTTGGGTCTGCCGCACAATCTCCATCTCCGCGCGCAGCGACGCGTCCGACGCCAGCATCTGCTCGAACTCCGCCCGGTCCTGCGCCGGAAGTTCGTTCCCCAGGTACATCAGCAGGATCGCCTCGTTGTTTTCCAGATGTTGCAGATAGCTCTTCATGGCATTCTCGATTCCGCCGGCGCCGGCTCGGCCAGCAGTTGCCGAAGGCGAATCATCGCCTTGTGCATTCTTCCCAACGCGGTGTTCAGCGGACAACCCAGCATTTCAGCGATCTCCACGAACTTCAGGTTGCCGTAATACCTCAGCAGCAATATTTCCTTCTGGCTCTCCGGCAGCAATTGGATGGCGGCCCGGAGCTTCGCCTCCGCTTCGGCGCCCTCGACGCGATGCCCCGCATCCGGGGCCAGTTCCTCCGTCACCAGCCGAAGTCCTTCCTTGACTCTCTTTTCCCGGCCCCGCGACCGCCAATGGTCGTGCGCCTTGTTCGTCGCGATGCGATAAAGCCACGCCTTGAACCCACCGCCGCCCGAGGCCAGGTCGAATTTGTCCAGATTCTCCAGAACGCTCATCCAGGCTTGCTGATGCAATTCCTCCGCCAACTGGTCGTTGTGAACCAGACGCTGAAGATATCGCAGCAGCGCCGAACAATGCCGCTTGGCCAGGCCGTCGCCGGCCCATTCATCGCCGGCCAACAGCCGCCGAACCAGCGTTTCGTCACTGACATCGACCGGGGTTATTTCCTTAGAGGACACGCCAGCATCCATCCATAACTCCGGTCGTCACTTACATAACGTCCGGGTTAACCAATTATTCCGCCGGCCCCCCTGTCTCTCAAACCGGCGAAAAATTGAACCAATTGCCGCCCCGACAACGGGTTGGCGACAAAACAGCCTCAAAAATATAGTCGGCCAACCGCCAATTCCAGAATATACTCCCCCCGTTATAATTCTCCACATGGGCAAGAAAAACCAAGCCGTCCCCAAGTCCTTCGAAGAGGCGATCGCTGAATTGGAGCGAATCCTATCCGACCTGGAAGGCGGACAAGTCGGCCTCGAGGAGAGTTTGGCCAGATACGAGCGGGGGACGTTTCTCATTCAGCATTGCCGCGGCGTATTGGCCGCGGCCGAGAAACAAATCGAGATGCTCTCCAAGGCCGAGGACGGCGCGATCCAGTCCGAGCCGATGACCCCGGAGGGATAGCCCTCGCGTCGGGGCTGGGGGCGCGTTACAATTCCTTCGTTGCCGTTTGGTCACATCTGATCTCTTACAGCGGAGGTCGTCATGCAACGCGTCCAATTCAGCAGTGGCGGGCGATATCCCGTGTTGCGCGCCATCGCCATCATTTACCTTTTTCTCGGAGGCATTGCCGTCATTGGCGGAGTGTTGGCCGTGCTTTGGCTGCTTATCCGGGCGCCGTTTTCTACGATGACGGATCGGATAATCCTGGCGGCCGCGGCTTTGGCGGGTTCGGTCTTCGCCGGCGCCCTGATGCTGGGAGCCGCCGAGGTCATCAAGCTGTTCGTCGACCTGGAACACAACACGCGGATGGCGTCGTTGGATCGCCCGACGGCTCCGCTCAGCGGCCCGACGCCCGCCGGCGGGCTTACGAACCGCATTTCGGTTCTCGAGGAAGAGACCGCCGAGGCCGCCCTCATCCGCGGACATTAAGGCATGAGCCGGGTCGCAACTCCCAACTGAGACGGGAGCGACGACTTCATCGCAACGCGATTAGGCGCGACGGCGACGGGCCAAGAGAGCGACGGCGCCCAGGACCACCACGGACAGGGAGACGGGCTCGGGGACGGTGCCGTCGATCTCGAAGGCGGCGGCGTTGCCAGAGTTGATCGTTCCCCAGGTAGCTCCTCCGTCGGAGCTGGCCGTCCCGTTGTCAGTGGCAGTTGACGCGTAGGTCGTAGGTCCATCCGCCATCGGTGTCGCTGCCGACGGCAATGGCGACGAGATAATAGGTGTCTCCTGACAGGAGTTCGGGGTGCGCGACCGAGTCGAGAACCAAGTCGGTCGTTTGATCCGGGGTCGCCGCCACGTTAGTGAAGGTCTCCAGGGCAGTGCCGGGCGTGCCGCCGGGGCCGGAGGCGTCGTCAAGCGAAACGGTGAAATCATTGGTGCCTGAGACCAAGAACAATGCCAGCTTGGCCGAACTGAAGGAGTAGTTTGCACTCGGAGTGAACTGCTCGGCGACCGCCTGGGGCAAGGTTAGCCCGACGCTACGAACGTCATAACTTGTGTCAGTGTTTTTTGGATAGCTGTCGTAGATCACATCCGCCGATGCCCATTGAGCGCCTGATAACAAAAACAGACCCATCGCAAAGAGAGCTGATTTGGACCGCCGCATCTTCCTTCCCATCTCCTGTTAGAGCTAACAGGCTAAAGTTGCCTCACCAGTGCACACCATCGGACGCGCCAGCGCGGCAACACTCCGCCCCGGATACTGCATGTCTTTCGGCCATCCGTTCCGCGTGGTTAGCAAACGCCAGCAAACACGCGGAATGATTTATGCACCGCGGCACTTTTACTACATGATGCGGCGGAATCAACGAAAAAAGGGACGCATTTCCGGAAAATATGCAACTTTTCATTAATTTTCTAAGAGCGCCGAAACAGAATTTTTGCCGACGAAGTATCAAAACAAGCAGAGGTTGCAGAACGCGAGTTCTCCTTGCAAATTCGCAATATAGAGGCCGCAATCCGGCCGATGGATAAGCAAAATCATTTGAAGGGATGTCGCAAACATGGCAAGGGGTTTCGCAATGTGTGCATTGAATTTGGGCAATCTGGCTCACCCATTGGCACTTCCAGAGTTGGCGAATCCCTCCTCATTTCTGAAAGTGCCCGCCCATGGTCGGGACAGGCGCGTGAAATGCCTCGGCCGCGATGGCGACGCAGCCATCAATCTTCGTTTCCAGCATGTAAAATGAACCACTCGCTGCGCAGATTTTGGGCGAGCCACCAAACCGCCCTATTTCCGCGCCGCCGGGGGTTTGCGGCGTTTGGCGGCGGATGATCTCCGGGCCGATCCGTCCAGGGCCAATTTCAGCACCTGGTCGATGTTCTCCACGAAATGGAACTTCAGCGACTTGCGGACCTCTTCGGGAATCTCCACCATGTCGCGCTCGTTGCGCTTCGGAACGATCACCTGCTTGATCCCCGCCCGCTTGGCGGCCAGCGTTTTTTCCTTTAGTCCGCCGATCGGCAGCACCAGGCCGCGCAAGGTGATCTCGCCGGTCATGGCCACGTCGTGGTGGACGGGTTTGTTGAGCATGAGCGAAGCCAGGGCCGTGAACATGGCGACGCCGGCGCTGGGGCCGTCCTTGGGGACGGCGCCTTGCGGAACGTGGATGTGAATGTCGCTCTCGGCCACCAGCTTGGGGTCGATCCCCAGGCTTTGTGAGCGCGAGCGGATCAGGCTGTAGGCCGCCGTCGCCGATTCCTTCATGATCTCGCCGATTTGGCCGGTGAGGGTGATTTGTCCCTTGCCGGGCATGCGCGTGGCCTCGATGAAGAGGATTTCGCCGCCGGCCGGGGTGTAGGCCATTCCCGTGGCCACGCCGGGCACGCTGGTGCGGCTGGCCAGTTCCGGATCGAACTTGCGCGGGCCCAGGATTTCGCCGACCTTTTCGCGCGTAATCACCGTGCGGTCCGTCTTGCCTTCCACGATGCCCGCCGCCAGGCTTCGCGCGATCGCGCCGATGTTCCGTTCCAGGCCTCTCACCCCCGCCTCGCGCGTGTATCCCTCGATGATCCAGAGCAGCGCCTGATCGAGGAATTTGACTTTTTTCACCGGCACCCCGTTGGCTTCCAATTGCCGGGGGACGAGGAATTGCCGGGCGATGTGCAGCTTGTCGCTGTTGGTGTAGCCGGGAATTTCGATGACTTCCATCCGGTCGCGCAGGGGTCCGGGGACGGGGTCCATGGTGTTGGCGGTGGCGATGAACAGGACGTGGGACAGGTCGAAGGGCACGTCCAGGTAATGGTCGGTGAAGGTGTGGTTTTGCGCGGGGTCGAGGACTTCCAGCAGCGCCGCCGCCGGATCGCCGCGGAAATCCGCCCCCACCTTGTCGATCTCGTCCAGCATCATGACGGGGTTTCGCGTCCCGGCCTTGCGCAGTTCGGCGATGATGCGGCCGGGCATCGAACCGATGTACGTCCGCCGATGCCCGCGTATGTCCGCTTCGTCGCGGACGCCGCCGAGGGCCACTCGGATGAATTTGCGGCCCATGGCCTCGGCGATGCTCTTGCCGAGCGAAGTTTTGCCGACGCCCGGCGGGCCGACGAAACAGAGGATCGCGCCGCCGCCGTCCGGTTTCAGTTTCCGCACCGCCAGGTATTCCAAAATTCTCCGCTTGACTTTCTCCAGGTCGTGATGATCGCGATCGAGGATTTTCCTCGCTTCCGCCAGGTCGATTTTGTCCGTGGTCATCACCGACCAGGGCAATTCGCTGAGAATCTGGAGGTAGGTGCGGATCACGCCGTATTCGGGGCTGGCGCTGGGGATGGAATCGAGGCGACTGAGTTCGCGGTTGGCCTCCTTCATGACGGCTTCGGGAATCTGGGCCGCCTCCAGGCGCGTCCGCAGCGTTTCCATGTCGCTTCCGCCGGCGCCGGAATCGCCCTCGCCCAGCTCCTTGCGGATGGCCTTGAGCTGTTCCTGGAGGTAATACCGGCGCTGGCTCTTGTCGATGTTCTCCTTCACCTGCGACTGAATCTTGTTCTGCAATTCCAGCACGTCGAGTTGGGTCGCCAGGCGGGCGGCGATGATCCGCAGCCGTTTTTCCACGTCCGTCTCGTCGAGCATGCGCTGTTTTTCGGCGATGTCGTCTTTTTCGATGGGCAGGTTGGCCGCCAGAAAATCCGCCAGCGCCGAGGCCGCGCCGATGCTGTTCAGGACCTGTGCCGCCTCGTCGGGGGTGTTGGGGGAAAGCTCGATGACGCGGTTGGCCTGCTGGCGCACCGAAGCCACCAGCGCATCCAGTTCCGTGCCCGGCGAGACCGCGTCCTCGAGGATTTCGATCCGGCCCATGGCGAACGGCTCGGTTTGCTCGATCCCCAGCAGCCGGAACCGCACCAGCCCGTGCACGATGATCGACTGGTTCCCATCCGGCAATTTGAACAGCTTCAGGATCATGCACGCCGTGCCCACCGTGAACAGATCGCCGTAGCCGGGGTCCTCCACTTCCGCGTTCCTCTGCGTAACCACGCCGATCAGTTTTTCCGCCGGCATCACCTCGTCCAGGAGGTTCTTGCTCTTCTGCCGCCCGACGTTCAGCGGCATCACCGTGCCCGGAAACACCACGATGTTTCGGATCGGCAGGATTGGAATCAGGCTGGGGATGGTGAGCTGCTGCCCGTTTCCAGCGGTTCGGATGACCGTCCCCGTTGGACTCCGCTCGATGACTTGTGATTCAGCCATGTCAATGTTCAGTCATGTCAATGTTTCTTCGGCAATACGACCCACAACATTCCATCGCGATACCGCGCGTTGATCTGTTCGCGATGAACGTTCTGCGGCAATTCCACGTCGCGCGCAAACGAGCCGTGATCGATCTCCATCAGGTGCATCCGAACCCGCACGTTCGGGGTTTCAGGCCCGTCCGTCCACATGGGCACATTGCGGCTGCCCCTCAGCCGCAGGCGGCCGTCAACCAGCTCGATCTCGATCTTGTCCTTGTCCACCCCCGCCAGATCGACGCAGACCAGGTACTCCAGGTCCGTCTCGTACAAATTCACGTTCGGCGTCCAATTCTCGCTGGAAAAGAAACTGTAGTACCCCTTGCCTTGAAGCTGTTCGAGCAGCTTGGTGGGCGACGGAGAAGGGCTCCTCGACGGCTTGTCGGTAAGACGGATGGCAACCATGACTGGACCTCCGGGATTATTCTATTCACCCGTCACTGAATTTCACCGGCCAAAATCGGCGGTTTGTCGGACGACCTCGGCCCGGCGGTGATCTGGAGCCGGATTTTACCGTCCATCTCGCCCCAGGCCTGGAAAAGATAAACGCTGTCCCCGGCCTTGGCCACGATGGTCGCGATCTTCACCGGATCGTCGCCGCCGTGCAGCGCCCACAACTCGTACCCGCTGCCGGAATCCAGCACCGGCAATTGATCGCACAGCAGATATCCGCGCCGCGCCGCCGCGTTCCAGGCGATGACCGCATTGGCCACGGACGAGCCCGGCGAGCCGGTCAATCGGACCATTCGGGTTTGCGGATCGGAAAGGAGCTTGCCCAGGTCCTCCAGTTGCCCTTCCATCCGCGAATCGGCCGTGGCCAGGATTTCCGCCCTGTCCCGCTGGCTCGTGGCCGCAACTCGCTCGTATTGCACCGCACTGGCCACAAATCCCAGCGCCAAACAAGCGAAAACCAACAGGCCCGACCAGTTCGATCTTCTTCCATGAGCCGCGCTTGCCGCCGCCCGATTCACGTCCGGCCCATGATAAATTGGGTCTGTCATGCGAGGCAGCTCCCGGCAATCCCCGCTTATTCTGCCCTGAATCGGCGATTCTGGAAAGCCCCAACCCAGCGTAATTTATTCCCCGAGGCAACCGCATTTCCCCAATCCACCTCTCCCGCCGGCGAATTCGTCACGCCGCGGCCTCAATCGCTCTCACGAATCCGAATGCCTCCCTCATCGACCACCCAAAGTTTGCCCGCCAATCCTTCCTTCGATGAGCGATCGATCACCAATTGTAATAATTCCAGAACGTGCGATTTCGCCTGGCTCGTCGGACGAAGCACGATAAAGCCCGGATACTCGGCAGGCGGATACGCTCGGATATCCGCGAAATCCAAGTCCAGCGTCACCAGCACGCGGCCTTCCGATTTACAGACCGTTGCCAACTCTGGATCAGGCCTCCCACCCATGCGCTGGGCAATCACCGTCACGGCATCGTGGTTCGCTTGCGTTAGAAGCTCCGCCGACTCCCGCGGCAGATTCTCGTCGAGCTTGAAACGCATCAGGCCACCTTTGGACCCAGCGGCACCAAGCGTTCCCTCGCCAATTCCGCGGCGTATGCGATCGCCGCCTGCACGTCTTCGTGTTTTAGCGATGGATAGCTCTTCAAGATCGACGCCTCGCTCTGCTCATCCGCCAAATTATCGAGCACAACCGAGACCATCACCCGTGTTCCTTTGATGCACGCTTTGCCATGGCACACCATCGGATCGACCGAAATGCGTTCGCGCCAGTTCATCGCCAGTTCTCCTGCAAAGACTTCGAATCAATCATAACCTTAGTCCCCTCTTTCGCGTAGCCGAGTTCATTTTTCAATCTTGCTGCGATTGCCCCGATGGATTCGCCTATGCCCGGCTTTGCTTCTTTCGATCCGCCCTTGCATGTGTTACACTTTCCCGCTGACCAACCGCGGGAAAGATCAGCTATTTTATGCTTATTCGCATCGGTTTCGACGTCCTATTCGAAATTCCCGCCCCGGTCCCGATGATCCTGATGCTCTACACGCATCCCTCCCGGTCGGGAAGTTTGTCGGCCCCGGAGAGGATCCAGGTGTCCCCCGAAATCCCCATCTCGACGTTTACCGATCATTTCGGAAACCGTTGCGGCCGGATTCAAGCGCCGGCCGGGCAACTGCGGCTTTGGCATCAAACCATCATCCGCGACTGCGGATTGCCCGATCCCGTTCATACCGATGCCATCCAATGGGACGTCCATGCCCTTCCCCCGGAGGTCATCCAGTTCCTTTTCGCCAGCCGATATTGTGAAACCGATCAACTCAGCGATATCGCCTGGAACCTTTTCGGCAACGCGCCGACCGGCTGGGGCCGCGTCCAAGCCGTCTGCGATTGGGTGCAACACAACGTGCAGTTTGGCTATCAATTTGCCCGCCCGACCAAGACCGCGTTCGAGGTTTATCAGGATCGCCGCGGCGTCTGCCGCGACTTTTCACATCTGTTCATCACCTTTTTGCGCTGCCTGAACATTCCCGCCCGATATGCCACGGGCTATCTGGGCGACATCGGCGTGCCGTTCAATCCCGATCCGATGGATTTCAGCGCCTGGACCGAAGTGTTTCTGGACGGACGCTGGTACACGTTTGACGCCCGGCACAACATGCCGCGCATCGGCCGGGTCGTGATGGCCCGCGGCCGCGACGCCGCCGACGTGGCCCTCACCACCTCCTTCGGGCCGGCCAAGCTCATCAATTTCAGCGTGATTACCGACGAAATCCCGGTGGATGAGGACCACGGGCTCGTGCCCCGCTCCGCCAGCACCCCGGCCACCGCAGCCCAGATGAGCTGACATAAAGGGGACACGACCCTTAATATTAAGGGTCGTGTCCCCTTTAGTTGTGAATCCGCGGCAACGGATCGGGGATGCGGTCGATGGTTCCGCTTTGCACCAGAAGGTTCGCCAACTCGCGCATGTGCGAATTGAGATACGGGACCAGCGCCGGATTGCTGCGCGAATCATGCCCGTTGCGTTTCATTTCCTCGGCCGCGTCATCCGCGTTCGCGTGCTCCACCAGCACCCGGTAATAAAAGGTCGCGCCGTTGGACCGCTGGGCGCCGCTCGAGCAATGCAGCAGCACGGTCTTGCCCTGCTTCCGCGCCGTCACGATCTGCGCAATCGCGTCGGCATACGCGTGAATGTCGCCCGTTCCATCTCCCATGAGCGGGTCGATATACCGCTGGATTCCCAGCCCGTCGGCCGTTTGTATTTCGGCCGCCACGTCCGGATCGGCGGGGTCGTCCGCGATCAGGGATACGATCACGTTGACGTGATGGTCCGTCAGGACCTGCCGAATCAGATGCCGATCGATCTGCCCGCTGGCATAGATTTGCCCGGCGTCAACCGTCCGGAATTTCCGCGGCACCCACCGATCCTTCCATCGTCCCGCGTTGTCGCAGACATACCAGATCGCCAGCGCCGACAAGACAATGCCGATCGCCGCCGCCCATATCCTCGACAGGCTCTTTCGCCGCGGGGCCAATTCACGAATTTCAGCATCGGGTGCGTTCATGGGCAAAAGGCCAATCCGGGCGGCGGGAGTCGAACCCGCACGGCCATTTCTGGCCAACGGATTTTAAGTCCGTAGCGTCTGCCATTCCGCCACGCCCGGGATTTGCTTCAGTCGCCTCGGAATAACCGCTGTTTTCTTCGGTATTTCCGAACGATTCGCGCGATCGTACTTGATCCGCTTTTATTCCGCCAGATTACGCGGCTTGTTGGGTCTGCTAACTCTTCCGGAAAAAAGGACGATTGAACCGCCAAGACGCCGAGATCGCCAAGGCAGAAAGTCGATTCAACCGCGGATTACGCGGATATCGCGGATAATTTCAAATCTTATCCGTGTCATCCGCGTCATCCGCGGTTCAATTTTCTTGGCGTCTTTGCGTCTTGGCGGTTCAATTTCTGTTTTCCTGGAATGTCTGGCAGACAGCCTACTGATTCACGTGCAGAACCTGCGCCGGCGGGAAGCCGTTGAAGGAGGTCGCCGAGGCATGGCTGTAGGCGCCGATGTTCGGGCTGTAAACCAGGTCGTCCAGTTCCAGGTCGGGCAGTTCCTCGGCCAACGAAATCGTATCCAGCGCATCACAGGTCGGTCCAAAGACCGAGCAAATCTGGGTCGGGCCGGATTTGAACGATTTCAAATGATAGGGGCAGTGATCGAAGATGATGCCCGAAAAGGTGTGGTACACGCCGTCGTTGATGTAATAGCAGAGTTTCCCGTCGCGGAAGGCCTTGCCGATGATCTTGGCGACCAGGGTGCCGCTGGTGGCGACGAGGAACCGGCCCGGCTCGGCAAGGATCTCGATCTCCTTGGGGAACAGACGATCCAGCTCGGAATTGATCTTTTGTGCCAGGATTCGGAACGGGCCGACGTTCTCGTCGTAGTGGGCGGGGAATCCGCCGCCGATGTCGATCAGCTTCAGCTTGAACCCGCGGTCGGCGGCCTCCTTGAAGATGCCGGACGCCAGGCTCAGCGCCTGCACGTAGTTCTCGTAATTGGTGCACTGGCTGCCGACGTGGAAGCTAAGCCCCTCGACGATCAGCCCGGCATCATGGGCGGCCTGGATCAGCGCCACCGCCTCGCCCGGCGGACAGCCGAACTTGCTCGACAGTTCCACCATCGCGCCGGTGTTGGGCACCTTCAAGCGCAAGGCCAGCCCCGCGTGCGGAGCGTGCTTCTTGATCTTCTTGATCTCGTGAACGTTGTCGTACGTCACCAGCGGCTTGTACTGGTCCAACTCACGCAGGGTTTCATTGGCCTTGATCGGATTGGCATAGACGATCTTGTCCCAGATGAAATCCTGCCGCTGCTTGGCCGGCAGGTCCTTGATGTTCTCGTGAACGACCAAAAACTCCGGCATGGACGCCACGTCGAAGCTGGCCCCCGCCTTGTACAGCGTGCTGACAATGGCCGGATCGGGATTGGCCTTCACGGCGTAGTACGCCTGCACGCGCGGTAGATACTTCTTGAACTTGGCGTAGTTCTTGCGAAGCTGCTCGTGATCCACGATGAACAGCGGCGTCCCGTGCTTCCGAGCCAGCTTCTGCAATTCGCTGCGTGTCATTGCGTGCCTTTCCTTGCCTGAGGAGTGATGGTTTTAGTTTTTATTTAAGTTTTAGATTCTAACGGAGCCTCAGTCGCCGTCCGTCAAGAGGAAGTTCTTGAACTGCCACGGATCGCTGCGGTCGATGGACGGATTGTTGTGGTTGTTGAAGAAGTTGGTGTAGTGCTTGAGCGGAGTCCAATCCGACGCCGTGGAAATCCAGTTGCCCAGATACGGCTTGGAAATCTTCAGCACGTAATCGTGCGGCAGATCGTCCGGCACCACCACGCCGCGGTTGGGGTTCTCGATCATCCACGACACCGCCGCCACCACCGAGATCGCCACCTGCATCGTCGTCGCGTTCTGATGCGGCACCAGCCGGCGCGATTCCTCGATGCTCAGATCGCTGCCGATCCACCAGGAGTTGTACGCGTGGCCCATCAGCAGCGCCCCCAGGATATCGGCGCCGCTGGTGATCTCGTCGTTCATGATGCGATACCGCGGCTGTAGCCGATAGTCGTATCCGCGCAGTTCATTGAGCGAAGCGATCGCCCCGTCGCACGGACAATACGCGTAATGCACGGTCGGACGGTAAGCCGCCTTGCCGCCCTCCCAAACCGTAAGCTTGTCGGAGATGGTGAAGGCCTCGCCGTGACGCACCACCATCCCGTGAATGCAATAATTCGGCACCCAGGAAACCACCCACGTATTGATCCCCATGCGGGCCAGGCAGATCTGATTCTTGGGGCCGTCCGTGTGTTCGTACGCCAGCGGCGGCAGTTCCTTCTCGTGCGTGCCCCAGCCCATTTCCGCGGTGGTCGTGCCCTCCTCGCGGAAGCCTTCCACGCTCCAGGTGTTGAGGAATTCGTCCACCTGCTTGGGCTTGTCGGTGATCTGCGTGTCGCGTTCACTGCAATGGATCACCTTCACGCCCAGCTTCCGGGCCAGCTCGTTGAAGGTCTGATCCTGGATCAACTGCTTGAGTTGTTCGGCATCGCGCCCGCCGACTTTCTTGTCCATCAGCACGCGATTGCCGATGTCGAGCAGCCCTTGCTTGGTGAAATGCGAGATCAGGCCGGGGTTGGCGCCGTGTTCCAGAACCGCGGTGGCGCCCGGTTCCTTCCACGAAGCCTTCAACCGGCGAACGTTCATGTGCCGCCAATAGAGCGTGCGCTCGGTCGGACGTTTCTTGTCGGCGTTTTCGTAGGGGTCCCAGATTTCGACGGAGGTGTTCACGTAAAGCACGCCGCGATCGTGGCACCACTGGAGCAGTTCGCAGCAGTCGATGTTCCAAGCCAGGTCGATGAGGAGATCGCCCCTGGACAGATATTTGCCGAGGATCTGGCCCATGTTTTCGCGGGCGACCTTGTCTTTCACGAATTTCACGCCGCGCTCGGTCCAGGGCCGCAAGATTTCCGAGCGGTCCTCGAAATCCATGACCGTGATGTTGCCCAGCGGGACCTTGACGTATTTTTCGAGAATGGGCAGCGTGCACTGCGCCACCGCGCCGTAGCCGACAAACAGGACCTTCTGACGAAACTCGACCATTGCCGTCTCCATGTGGCACGGGCGTCTCGCCCGTGTTGGGGTTGTGGAATGACGCGGGGATTATATCGCCTTGTCGGCCGGCGAAAAGACGGCCACGGCGATCTGGGAAAGATTCAGAATATGCGACTTGTTACAGGGAGTCCATTTCCGTCATTTCGATTGCGGCACAGGGACATTCTTGAACGCACCGTTCGCACCCGTCGCAATCGTAGACCGCAACGTAGTAGCCCTCGCCGCGGCCCAATTTGCTGATGGCCAGGCTCGGACAAATATTGTAGCAGGCATCGCATTCGAAACAGTTGCCGCAGGACAGGCAGCGATGGGCCTCGTAGGTGGCGGATTGAAGGTCAAGGCCCTCGACGGTTTCGGCAAAGGAGTCCAGACGCTTCGAGACGTCCAGCACCGGCTCGGTCGATTGCTCGGTCTTGGGGTACTTGGCGAACTTGATCATGTCGCGCCGAGCGACGGCGCGCCTCGCGTCTTTAACGTAAGTCTGGCCGTGAAGATATGCTTCGATGTTTCGCGCGGCCTTCTTCCCGTGCCCCACGGCGATGGTGACCGTCTTGTTGTCCGGAACCATGTCGCCGCCGGCGAAGAGGCCGGGGCAGCCCGTCATCAGGTGCTCGTCGACTTGAAGCGTGCCGTCGGCGGCAATCGTGACGCCGGGCACGTCCTTGAGAAATTGGCTCTGGGTTTCCTGGCCCAGGGCCAGGATGATCGTGTCGGCCTGAAGGGTTTCGGTTTTCCCGGTGGGCTGGGGTTTGCCCTTGGGATCGAGTTGCATGACTTCGACTTCAATGTCGCCGCCGCCGACGTGTTTGATGGTGCGAAGCCAGTTGACGGCGACGCCTTCCACCAGGGCTTCTTCCAGTTCGGATTCATGGGCGGGCATGCGGTCGCGATTGCGGCGATAGACGATCAGGGATTCCTGCGCCCCCAGCCGCAACGCCGTGCGCGCCGCATCCATCGCCGAATTGCCGCCGCCGTAAACCGCCACCCGACGCCCCAGGCAAAGACCCTCGCTGGCCGATGGATCGGCCAAGAACGTCAGCGCATCCATGATGCGCCGCGCGTCATCGGTGGGGATATCCACCCGCTTGCCGAGCTGCGCCCCGACGGCAAGGAAAACCGCGTCGAACTGCCGTTGTTTCAGGAACGAATCCAGGTCGTTCACCGGCGTGTTCACCTTGAACTCGACGCCCAGGCGCGCGATGCGGTCGATTTCCGCATCCAGCACGTCGCGTGGCAACCGATACTCCGGAATCCCGTAGCGCAACATTCCGCCGAGTTTCGCCCTTGCCTCGTGAACCGTGACCGAATGCCCCATCAGTGCCAGGTGGTACGCCGCCGAAAGTCCGCACGGCCCCGAGCCGACGACCAGAATCCGTTTCCCCGTCGGTGGCCGCGCCTGGAAGTTCCATCCCTCGCTGATCGCCAAGTCGCCGAGAAATCGCTCGACCGCGTGGATGCTGACGGCGCTATCGAGATGCTTGCGGTTGCACGCCTTCTCACACGGGTGATAGCAAACCCGGCCATGGATGGCCGGCAAAGGATTGTTCTTTACCAACGCCCGCCAAGCCTCTTCATATCGTTCGGCTTGCGCGAGGTTGAGCCATTCCTGGATATTCTCCCCGGCCGGACAAGCCACGTTGCAGGGCGGCAACCGGCTTACGTACTGCGCTTTTTGATCCGAAATTGTCTGCGCGGTTTCAGGAGCCGACCCAAGAACATCGCCGGTGGCGACCGTCTGATCTTCAATCATATTGGACCTCAGCGCAGCAGACTCCGCAGAGGAACAACAATCCCGGTGCCAAATCCGACCCAAGTCGATGCCGCCAATCGCCATGACGCCAAAGTCCGCCGTCAACGTCGTTTAACGTCGCATGGAAAGGGGCCGGTGCGTTGGGAATCGCGGCCGGCTCTCAAAGTTGGGAATTCCAATGCCGGCGCGATCCACCGATTGGGAATGATGTTCCGGTCACAGGGCGGTCGCTGAGTGCCGAGGCCGTTTCAAATCCCCTTGGAGTACTTGGAACGCCCACGGCGCCGCCTCATCCTTACCCACATCTCAGGGTGGGCTCGCTTTCCATAACAGGAACGCGGATTCCAGCCCTGAAATCGGCAGGCACAACCCTCTTTTCCGCGGACGTAAGC
>JBEKIV010000021.1:0-26705 GCA_050011595.1 Tepidisphaeraceae bacterium | reverse complement strand
TCCCGCTGATGCCGACACCCACACCCGCCTGACGCGCAAGATCGAACTCAACATTCCCCTGATCTCCGCGCCCATGGATACCGTCACCGAGTCGGCGCTGGCTATCGCGCTGGCGCAGGAGGGGGGAATCGGGATCATTCACAAAAATCTATCGGTCGAGAATCAGGCCAGGGAAGTCGAGAAGGTCAAGCGGAGCGAGAACGGGGTGATTGTCGATCCGATCACGTTGCCGCCGACGGCGACCATCGCCACGGCGCGCAAGATCATGAAGGAATACAACGTCAGCGGGATTCCCATTGTCGAGGGCGGCCCGGACGTCAGCACGTTGTCGCATCGCCGGCATACGGGGAACGGGAATTCCAAGCCGGCGAAGCTCGTGGGCATTATGACCCGCCGGGACTTGAAATTTCAGGAGAACGACGCGCGGAGCATCGGGGAGGTGATGACGCGCCAGAATCTCATCACCGCGCCGGAGCACACGACGCTGGATGAGGCCGAGCGGATTCTTTACAAGTCCAAGGTGGAGAAGCTGCTTCTGGTGGACAAGGAAAACCGGTTGATCGGGCTGATCACCATGCGGGACATCGACAAGATGCACCAGTTCCCCAACTCCTGCAAGGACCGGCGCGGCCGGCTGCGGGTGGGCGCGGCCACCGGCGTTCACGATCATGCCCGCGTGGAGGCTTTGATCAACGCGGATGTCGACGTCGTCGTGGTCGATACGGCCCACGGCCACAGCCAGAACGTGCTGGATACGGTCAAGGAGATCAAGAAGCGTTGGAACATCGAAGTGATTGCGGGCAACGTGGCCACGGCGGAGGCGGCCAGGGACCTCATCGACGCCGGCGCCGATGGCGTGAAAGTGGGCATCGGTCCCGGCGCCATCTGCACCACTCGCATCATCAGCGGAGTGGGCGTCCCGCAGATCACCGCGATCATGAACGGTGCCAGCATCGCCGACCTCGCGGGGGTGCCGGTGATTGCCGACGGCGGAATTCGCCACAGCGGGGACATCACCAAGGCGATGGCGGCCGGCGCCAGCAGCGTCATGATGGGCAGCCTGTTTGCCGGATTGGACGAATCGCCCGGTGAAATGGTCATTCACCAGGGCCGGCGCTACAAGACGTACCGCGGCATGGGGAGCATGGGGGCAATGATCAGCGGATCGAAAGACCGCTACGGCCAGGCGGGGGTGAACGAATCGAGCAAGCTGGTGCCCGAGGGTGTGGAGGGGCGCGTGCCGTACCGCGGGTCCCTCGGCGATTTCGTCTACCAGATGGTCGGTGGATTGCGCGCGGGGATGGGATATTGCGGCACCAGGGATATCGAGTCCTTGCGGAAGGAAGCGCGCTTTTGCCGCATCTCCTCGGCCAGCATGGCCGAGAGCCATCCCCACGATATCACCATTACCAAGGAATCGCCGAATTACACTGTCGAGTATGCGGAGGAGGGGCGGTAGAATATGAATGTCAAAATCGCCCGGTGAACTGGAGGGGCTTTGGGAGTTGTGATCGTGACGACGCGCTTGATGACGTTGGCGATGGCGTCGATGGCGGCCGTGCTGGTGCTGGCCGCCGGATGTTCGTCGGATTCGCAGTTATCCGATGATGATTCCATGCCTGGTGATCCCACCACCCGTGCGATGTCCGATCCGATGGGTTATGCTCCCAGTCAGCATGAAGACATCACCGGAGGGGGCCTGACCGATTTCAACAACGACGCATTCAAAAAGGATATGAATCATGTCCTCAATCCGTAAATTGGCGCCAAGGGCGGTGGTTTTGGGCCTCTTGATGTTGGGCGGCTGTCAGCTTGAGCGCAATACGCCCGGTCCCGAGGCGTTGGACTCAACGCCGCTCAAGACCGATCCCGCGATGCAGATGAGACAGTGGAACTGCTCGGCGGCGTTTTATGTCAACGACGCCGTTTTGACCCGCCCCGATTACACTCCCCTTCAGCCAATCGCGCTGCCGTGCATAGCGAACTCGGTTACGGATACGGTGCTGTTTCTGGGCAATCTCTGTTACATGCCGGCCGGCGTGTTTATCCAGTTTCCATGGACCATGGAGGTCAACAAGTCATTATTCACTCCCTCGTCTTACACGATGATGCCGCCGTTGCCCGACGGACCTGAGCCGGTGCCGACGTACTGATTCCCCGCCATGGCATTGACCCGCCAACAGATTTCTGAATCCACCGCCGGAAAACTGTCCGCCGCGCTGCCGACGCTGGGCGCGATTCCGGCTCTGATCGGCCTGGACGGATTCGTGGATGAAATCATCGCGGTCGTGGACAAGCGGCTGGACCGGCAGCATTACGAGCCGATGAAAACCATCACCGTCTTCGGGCAGAGGATTCTGAAAGCCGCCGGCCAATCGAGCAATTACGAGCTTGACGTCAAAAAGACCAAACTGGGCGGAAACGGGCCGATTATGGCCAACGCGCTGGCGGCGGCGGGGTTGGCGGTGACGTACATCGGCTGCCTGGGATATCCGACGATCCATCCCGTCTTCGCCGAGCTTGCCAGACGGGCCAAGGTCCTGAGCATTGCCGAGCCGGGGCATACCGACGCCCTGGAATTTGAAGATGGGAAGCTGATGCTCGGCAAGCACCAGAGCCTGGGGGACGTCAATTGGGAAAACCTCGTCGGGCGGATCGGAAAGGAACAGTTGGTCAAACTGTTCAGCGGGGCAAAGCTCATCGGGATGTTGAACTGGACCATGTTGCCGTTCCTGTCCGACATCTGGAAGAAGCTGCAAAGCGAAATCCTCCCCGAATGTCCCAAGCGGGAGCGGATTCTGTTCGTCGATCTGTGCGACCCGGAAAAGCGCACGCGCCGGGACATCTCAATGGCGATGGAAATCGTGTCCGGCTTCCAATCGACGGTGAACTTGGTCCTGGGATTGAACCTGAAGGAATCGGAGGCGATCGCGCAGGCGCTGGGCATTGCGCTGCCGGCGGATTCCGAGCCTCTGATCGAGCGGACCGCCGGCGAGATTCGCGGGCGGCTGGGCATCTCCTGCGTGGTGATCCATCCGCGCAAAGGCGCTGCGGCGGCGACGGAGCGGGAATCGGCTCGTTTTGCCGGGCCGTTTGTCCAGCAACCCAAGATCAGCACCGGAGCGGGCGACCATTTCAACGCCGGCTTCTGTATCGGCCGCGTCGTCGGATTGAGCCTGGAAGAGAGCCTGTGCGCCGGCGTCGCAACGAGTGGATATTACGTCCGCAATGCCGAGAGCCCGACGGGCGGCCAGCTTGCCGAATTCATCGCTAATCTTCCGCTGCCGCAGGGTTAGTTTCGCCTCGGCGTTCCCCGAAACTCCGCCCTCGCATCCGGCGACAAAAAAAGGGCGGCACGTCTTGTGCCGCCCGGCGCTGGACTGGACTCGAATTCTGGTCGATCAGGCCTGGATTCCGTCGATCGTCGGCGGCATTTTGGTCACGTGAACGCGGAAGTGCGGCGTCGTGTTGAGCGACGTGTGACGCGCGGTTGTGTTCCGGACGACGTGATGTCTCGCCGTCAACCGGTGAGCTGACAGCTTGCGGTGGCTCAGACTTGTGACCCGGTGATGCGTCGCGCGAACGAGACGATGCCGGTGCGTGACTTTGACGACGCGATGCGCCAGGGCCGGGGCGACGAGCTTGTGTTGAGTCGTGGTCGTGGTCGTGGCGAACATCGGAACAGCCGGAACCGCCAACAGAGCGGCGACGGCCCAAACGAGCGTGGACTTTAACATGAGTTTCTCCTTGGCTACGCGGTCCCGTGCGACACCGCTCGGGCTAGGTGTCTTATCGGACGGGCGGGCGATGCGAGATGAGAAAATCCGGGAAAGGAATTACCCTTCTTCAACGATCGTTTCGCGGACGACTTCTTCGATGCTGGTGATGCCGTCGTAGATGGCCATGAGGCCGCAGCTTCGCAGCGGGCGCATCCCGCGTTTTTGGGCTTCCATGCGGAGGACCTGCGTGCTGGCGTGCTGGATGATGAGGTCGCGCATGTCGTCGTCGAGCAGCATGATCTCATAAAGGCCGAACCGGCCCCTGTAGCCGGTGTTGTTGCACATGTTGCAACCCTTGCCGTAGTAAAACTTCTTGCCGACAACGTCCTCGTGGCGAAGGCTCAGCTCCATGAGCTGGTCCAGCGAAGGGGTGTATTCGGTTTTGCAATTGAGGCAGATTTTCCGCACCAGCCGCTGGGCAACGATGCCCTCGATGGTGGCGGTGACCAGGAAGGGCTCCAGCCCCAAATCCAGCAAACGGGCGATGGCGCTCGGGGCGTCGTTGGTGTGCAGCGTGCTGAAAACCAGGTGGCCGGTGAGGGACGCCTGCACCGCGATCTCCGCGGTTTCCTTGTCGCGGATTTCCCCGACCAGAATGATGTCCGGGTCCTGACGCAGCATGGATCGAAGGATGCGGGCGAAGGTCAACTCGAAATCCGGCCTGATCTGGCACTGGATGACGCCGTCGATGTCGTACTCCACCGGGTCCTCGGCGGTGATCAGCTTGCTGCTGGCATCGTTCAGTTCTCGCAGCGCCGAATAAAGCGTGGTGGTTTTTCCCGAGCCGGTCGGGCCGGTGACGATCACGATTCCGTTCGGCTTGTGAATGAGCTGGCGCGTGGTGGTCAGGTCTTCATCCCGCATGCCCAGCTTGTCCAGGTCCAGGCTGACGTTGGCGCGGTCGAGCACGCGCATGACGACGCTTTCTCCGAACATCGTCGGCAGGACGCTGACGCGGAGGTCGATCGGCTGGTTGTTCACGTTCAACTCGATGCGCCCGTCTTGCGGGAGCCGGCGCTCGGCGATGTCGAGATTCGCCATGACCTTGATGCGGCTGCTGATGGCCGGGGCGATGTGGGCGGGCGGCGGCATCATCTCGTAGAGCACGCCGTCGATCCGATACCGCATCTTGAACTCCCCCTCGAACGGTTCGAAGTGGATGTCGGATGCCTTGTCCTTGATCGCCTGCAACAGCACCAGGTTGATCAGTTTGCGGACCGGGTTGGAATTCGCCGCTTCTTCCAGGCTGTCGATGTCGATCGATTCCCCGCGGTTCTTGAGGTCTTTGAGCGAATCGTCATTCTGAAGCTCGCCGAGGATTTCCCCCATGCCCTCGGCCGCGGCCTGGTAATACTTGCCGATCAGGCGTTCCAACTGCTCGGTATCGGCGGCGATTTTGGCCGTCACCTGGTATTGCATCAGGGACCGCAGGTCGTCCAACGCCCGGAAATTCTCGTGCGACGCCATCGCCACCGTCAGCGTTTTGGTCGCCGGATCAAACGTCAGCGGCAGAACCTTGTTGGTGGTGGCCAGCTGCGCCGGAACCGCCGCGATGGTCGCCGGATCGATCGTGATGCCTTCCAGGTTGATCAGTTCGAATCCCTGTTGCGCCGCCAGGGCGATGCTGAGATCGCTCTCCTTGATCGCGCCCATGTCGATGAGGATTCGTCCCAGGGCTCCGCCTTTTTCTTTCTGGAAGTTGAGGGCTTTGGTGTATTGCTCGCGAGTCACCTTTCCCATCTTCTGAAGCACCCGCCCAAGAGGCCGGCCCTTGAGTTCGGAGATGGCCGGTAGGCCGGGGAGCTGGGTGGTCGGCGCAACAGCCGCAGGGGCGGCGGCCGTAGCGTCGGCAATCGGAGCGTCGGCGGTCGCCGGCGGCGTGGCGGCCGGCGGCGCGGCGTCCGGAGCCGCGGCGGCAGCGCCGTTGCCATTGCCCGAGGCCGGCGGCGGAGCAGGGGTTGGCGCCGCGGTCGGCGCTCGGTGCGGCGGAGGAATGCGAGTCACGGGGACGGCTGTCACCGGAACGTGCCGGGCCGCCGCCGGCGCGGGATTCGCCGGTTTGTTCACTGGGGATTTCGGTTCGGAGGATGCTTGTGACATCGCTTCAGTCCTTTAATCTTTTCAAAAGCCCGCGGATGGCTATCCGCGGGACTGAGGTTCATCCTTGCTTTTTCGCGGCCATCGCCTGCATGCGGGCGCGGTTGGCCTCCATCTGGGCGCGGCGTTCGGCATCCGGCGTCGGCCCGCCGGCGGGTTTGGGCTTCGCCGCCGCCGCGGCGCTGTTCTCGCCGACGGCGTCTCCGGCGCCCAACATTTCGTCGCCCATGCCGACGTCGATGCCCGCCCGGGTGAAACGCTCCATCATCAACCCCGGAACCTTGCTCTTGTCGATGGCCTCCTCCGCGCTGATCTTGCCGGCCTGATAGAGCGTCCACAACGTGTCGTCGAGCAGTTGCATGCCGTAACGCTTGCCGGTCTGAATTTCCGAGTCGATGCGGAAGACCTTGTTTTCACGGATCAGGTTCTGAATGCTTGGGGTGACGTACATGAATTCGTAGGCCGCGACCATGCCCTCGACGTCCGCCCGCGGGCACAGCGCCTGGGAAAGAACGGCGATGAGATTATTGGCCAACTGAACGCGCACCTGCTCCTGTTGATCGGTGGGGAACGCGTCGATGATGCGATTGATGGTGCTGGCGCACCCGCTGGTGTGGAGCGTCCCGAAAACCAGGTGGCCGGTTTCCGCGCAGGTGATCGCCGAGCCGATGGTCGCCAAATCTCTCATCTCGCCGACCAGCATCACGTCCGGGTCCTGGCGCAAGGCGCGGCGCAGCGCCTCGGAAAAGCTCGGAACGTCCACGCCCACCTCGCGCTGAACCACGATCGACTTCTTGTGATCGTGGTAATACTCGATGGGGTCTTCCATCGTGATGATGTGGCGATCGAAATTCTCGTTGATGTGGTTGATCATGCACGCCAGCGTCGTGGTTTTTCCCGACCCGGTCGGGCCGGTGACCAGGAAAATTCCGCGCGGCCGGCGGCAGATTTGCTCGGCCATCTTCGGCAGCCCGATCTCCTCGAACGTCATCAGCTTATTGGGAATTCGCCGCAGGACGATGCTGGCGCAACCCTTCTGCTTGAAGACCGAGACGCGGAAGCGCGTTTCGGCGCCGAAGGCGAAGCCGAAGTCCCCGCTTCCCGTTTCCTCGAATTCCTGCTGAATCCGTTCGGGCGTGATGCTCTTCATCAGCGCCATCGTGTCCTCGGCGTCCAGGACCTTGGTCTGGAGTTCGCGCAAATGGCCGTGGAGCCGCAACGTCGGCGGCTTTCCCACGGGCAGGTGAAGGTCCGAGGCGTTGCGGCGAACGCAAGTCTCAAGCAAACGGTCTATTTGAAGTGTTGATGCCATGACTGATTATCCCTGTACGATCTATATCTGAACGACGCCTTCGATCTGGGCGATTTTGACGACCTCCTCCGCCGTGGTGATTCCGGACAGCACTTTGATCCGGCCGTCGGCCAGGAGTGATTTCATTCCTCCGGCCAGGGCGGCCTTGCGAATCTTGTTGGTCGGCGCACGCTCGAACGCCAGGGTGCGGATTTCGTTGTTCATGTGCATCAGCTCGAAGATTCCAATACGCCCGCGGAACCCCGTCGTGCAATAATCGCAGCCGCGCGGCTTGTAAATGATCTTGTCCTTCAGGTCGTCCGGCTTGATTCCCGCCAGCTTCAGCCACATCGGGTCCGGTTCCTTGTCGGGCTGCTTGCACTTGGGACAAAGCGCCCGGACCAGACGCTGGCCCATGACCGCCTGAATCGAACTGGCGACCAGGAAGGGCTTGATCCCCATGTCGATCAGCCGCGTGATGGCGCTGGGGGCATCGTTCGTATGAAGCGTGCTGAACACCAGGTGGCCGGTCAGCGCGGCCTGGACGGCGACTTCGGCGACCTCCTTGTCGCGGATTTCACCCACCAGGATGATGTTGGGCGCCTGCCGCAGCATCGACCGCAGAATCTTGGCGAAGCTCAACCCGATGTTCTCCCGCACCTGGCATTGATTGATCCCGACGAAGTTGTACTCCACCGGGTCTTCGGCGGTGATGATTTTTTTGTCGGGACGGTTGAGTTCGTTCAGGGCGGCGTAAAGCGTCGTCGTCTTGCCCGAGCCGGTCGGGCCCGTGACCAGGAAAATTCCGTTGGGGCGCTTGATGATCTTCTGGAAGATCTTGTAATCTTCTTCTTCAAACCCGAGGCTCTGAATGCCGATCCGCACGCTTTCCGGACGCAGAATACGCAGCACCACCGATTCGCCGTGATACGCCGGCAGCGTGCTGACGCGGAAGTCCACGTTCGCCTTGTCGATCGTGAGCTTGATGCGCCCGTCCTGGGGAAGCCGCTTCTCGGCGATGTCGATGCCGGCCATAATTTTCAAACGGCTGATGAGCGGGTTCTTCATGCGGAGCGGAATCCGATCGCGGTCGACGCATTCGCCGTCGATGCGATAGCGCACCCGCACGCGGTCCTTCATCGGTTCGATATGGATGTCGCTTGCCCGGTTGCGGACGGCCTCGCCGATCATCGCCTGCACCAGCTTGATGATCGGCGCCTGGGTCGGATCGGCCTTGCCGTCATCCTCGCCCAGGTTGCCCGACTCCACGTCGATCGAGCGGTCCACCGACCGGTCGAGGGATTTGTCCATCGACTTATCCAGCGAATCGCGCAGCCGGTCGATGGTCCGGTCCATCGTCTTGTCGATCGTGTTGGTGGCGCTGGTGCTGAAAAGCTCGTCGAGGATGGTCTTGATCCGCCCCTTGGGCGCCAGCACCGTCCGGATGTCCTTGTTCAGCCGGAATCGCAGGACTTCCAGCATCTCGAAATCCAGGGGATCGTGAATCGCCAGACGCAGCTTCCCGCTCTCCATCCCCAGAGGCAGAATGAGATATTTCCGCATCAGGTCGTCGGGCACCAGGTTCACGGCGTTCGGCGGAATCGCGCCCTTGTCTAGATCGATGTATTCCATGTTGTGCTGCTGGGCCAGCGCCTTGTACACATTGGTCTCGTTGCACAACTTCAGGTCCATGAGCGCTTCGCCGATGCGAAGGCCCTTGGCCTTGGCATGTTCCAGGGCCTTGGCCACCTCGCGGGTGGAGATAATGCCCCATTCGATAAGAATCTCGCCTAGTTTTTTCTGCTGCTTGGCCATTGGGAAAGTCCTTCGCAGGCGGCTGCGACAAATATCAGGCGGGCATTAACCGTGGGCCGGGGAAGTCGCTTCCGAACCCATCTGTACAGCCGTTACCTATATTACTGCCGAACGTCCGGCGGGGTTCATGTAAATCAAGTCCATAGTTTACCGCCAAAGGCGGGGCAGGCTCAAGCGCAAAGATCAATTTTAGTCCTAAGTTCGCAGGGGGTCGGCCCCCAGCGCCGCCAGCGCCGGTGTTTGTTCCAATAACAATTGCACGTGGGGAAAGGGAATCTCAATATGAGCCGCGTCCAGGGCCTTCTTGGCCTTCTCCAAATACTCGTAGAAAACCGACTTCTCGACGGATTCGTCGCGAATCCATACCCAAAGCATCAGGTTGACGCTGCTGTCGGCACATTGGCTGACGACCACGTTGGGCGGGGGATCCTTGCAGATGCGTTCGTCGCCATCCACGGTCGCCAAAAGCGCCTCGCGGGCCTTGTCGATCGATTCCTTGTAGGCAATGCCAATGGGGATATCGACGCGAATGACCGGGTGGGTGCTGTGATTGGCGACGCGGTTGGCCAGCATGTAGGTGTTGGGCATGACGACGGTCTCGCCGTTCAGGTTCAACATCCGGGTCGACCGGAAGCTGACGCGCAGGACCTTGCCGAACATGCCGTCAATAATGATCCAGTCCCCGACCTTGAACGGCTTGTCCCAGAAGATGACGACGCCGGCGATGAAATTGGCCAGCGTCTCCTGTGCGGCGAAGCCGATGGCCAAGCCGATGATGGAGACCCCGGTCAGCAATGCGGCAATCTGCACGCCGATCTGATCGCAGGCGATGACCAGCGCGAAGCCCATGATCGACCAGCGGAGCAGAGCGCCCAGCATGTCGCGGATGCTGGAATCGACGTGGGCCTTGGCCATCGAGCCGATGACGATCCGGCGGATCAGGCGATAAATCAGCCAGAAAATGCCAAAGAGGATCAGGGCCGCCAGGAGCTTGGGAATAAACGCCAACGCTCCCAGAACCATCGAGTTGACGGAGGACTGCCAGAATTGGAAATCCAGCATGTCCTTGAGGGTGACGACCCCGCCGTTGAGGACGTTGAGAATGTTTTTCTTGAGCGGACTGACCGCCGCCGAGGTGTCCAGCGTCGCGCCGCTTTTGTCCAGCGCCACGATCCGATAGTCGTATTGCGTGGATTTGGCCTGGACATCCTTGAAATCATTGATCGTCGATGGGACGGTTTTCAGTTCCTGCCAATCATTGGCCTTGTGATCCGAGCGTTCGATTCGGAATTCGGCGGCATTGGCCAGATCGCAATTCCATTCCAGATCGACACCACCGGTCCGAAGGATCGCGCTCAGTTGCAGATGGGTCGTCGCCGCCTCCTGGGTGGAGGGGGGCGGTGCGGAATTGCCGGTGGCGGGCGACATCGCCTCCAGCAGCGGCGACTGTGCCCGGAGGAGCGGCGCCGTCAGCAACAGCGCGAATGTCATCGCCAGCAACAGCGGGATTCCCCCCGCTCGCTTCGAGCGCCAGATCATCAAAACGCCTCCCAGGTAAGTTGCCCATTATCTCAAATTCCGCCGCCAGAACAAGCGGAAATTGCACGGGAACCGGGCCGGCTGCCGGGCGACCGAAGCATTGGCACGGGGAAATGGGGTGAAGAATCCGCCGGCGCCGGTCCTGGGCAGTCTTGTCTCCACGTCGGGTTGTCTGTATTAAACACGTTATGTCCAGGCTCAAAGGGCCCCAGCGGCGCGAACAGTTGATCCAAGTCGCGACCAAGATCTTCGCCAAATGGGGATATGACGCCGCGACCACCGCCGCCATCGCCGAGGCCGCCGGCGTCACCGAGCCGATTCTCTATCGCCATTTCGCCAGCAAGCAGGAGATGTTCGTCGCCATCACCCGCGCCATGAGCAAGCAGACGCTTGGCCGGTGGCGCGAGCTGATTGCCAAGGCCCATACCTCCACGGACAAGATTCGGACCATCGCGCGCGAATTTCCCAATCACGTCCAGGACAATGAGGATGCCTATAACGTCATCCACGGCGCACTGGCCACCAGCCGCGATCGAAAAGTCCGCGCCGTGATGAAGGGACACTACCTTCAGATCGAGGAGTTCTTCAGCAAGATCGTTGAGGACGGACAAAAGGCCGGGGAATTCAAACGCGACCTGGACTCCAAAGTGCCCGCCTGGCAACTCATCAACACCGGAATCGGGTATGCCATGATTGCCCTGAATCTACGGCAGTTCGAACGTTTCTCGGTCGAAGAGGCCATCGAGTTCATTCTGCGCGGATTGAAGGGCTGACCCGACTCCCCGCCAGACGCCAAACGTTCCCGCTTGCCCCTCGGTTGATATCCTGCAAATATTTCTCTCCACGCGAAGATTTTCCAAGATCACGCCGCTTCGCCGTTCCATCGCTTATCCTCAGATGCGTTACCGCGAAGACGCGAAGGACGCGAAGTTGCGCGAAGAAAATAAAAATTGAATTTCTTCGCGCAACTTCGCGTCCTTCGCGTCTTCGCGGTAAAATTCTTTGGCTTGCGGGCAGAACCCGCGCTGTGAGATTTCACGTCGAATTCAACGCATACCGGCGGGCCGGCGTCGTGAGAATCTCATCCACCGATTGCTTGGCCTCCGTCAGCGTCGATTTGGTGCAAAGCTGGCTCTTGCCCGGCACGCTCACCGTGAACCGCTCGATTTTCTCATCCGTTTGGTCGGTGGCGAACACATGGTGCACGATGGCGTGCCCGCGATAGATATGCGTCTGCTTCAGAGCCATCAGTCTTCCCTCCAAGTAGAACGAGCGAAGCATCGGCCTGTTGTCGGAAATGCTTGAACGAATCGGCGCCTCAACCAGGCCCGAACGACCCGGGATCAGGCCGTTTATCCGGCCGGTGATTTGGATGATCGGCGTGCGGAGGTTGAGCCGTGGGAAAGCCGGGAAGGAAAGGCGCACAAAGCCGACAAGCTGGGGAAGCTCCGTGAAAATGCGGGGTTTTCAGCGTTTATCGTGCGTAACGTGGACTACACTTTGGTTGACGGCAACTAGAAGCGGACGCTTACGCCCGAGACCCATTCCACGGTTTGAGATGCCTTGTTGAGCCCGAAATTCAGTGCGGTATCCAACACCAGATTATCGGTGAGAGCAAACTTAGCGCCAACGTCCAACGTCTGTTGGGCTTCCTGCTGGCGCTCTGTGGTGGCATGTACCCAATACTCGAGGTACATATCGAACTTGGCGGAAAGACTGTAGTCAATTTCCGCGGTATTCGCCCATCCGGTAACGTCGGAAGTGTTGTCCGTGCTGCGTTCCCATGATGCCGTCGTCTGGAAGTTCAACTGAAGGTCCGGCGCTAGATTCATTGAGAATGGAACGATAACGAATAATTCAGGATGACCGTTGCCGATGTCTTCTCGGGCCGTGGGAATTTTGAACTGCGGCTGGATCGCCAGCGCGGTTGTCCAAGGCTCATCGCCGGAGTCATCGCCCCAAAGATTCAGCTTCCCCCCGATGACAGTATCGCCCAGGCCGTTTTGGTGAATGGACCGATCCGCCACGTAATCCGTGGTGGAATAGAAGTCGTAGGCGTTCACGACCGCGTTTAGCTCAAACCTGTTCAAGACGCCAAGCCGGAAATTGAATTGGCCAAGATTCAGAGCATCCGTGCGCGAATTCGCCCCTTGATATCGATCCCTGTCATACACGTAGTCGAACAGCCCGGCTTCAATTTGGAGGTGACCGGCGTCGATGGTGTGGGGCGTGTTGGTCTTATCGGGCCGGTCCATATCCATATCTCGCATCTGGTCTGGCGGCGTGGGGTTGAACAAGGTGTACTGTCCCTTGTCCGCCGGCTGACTCGTCGCGGCGGTGGAGGGCGTCGGCCCGTCGCCGAGGGACACCGCTTCCGTACCGAGAAACAAAACAAACGCGACAATTGCGGCCTTCCCTAATTTGTTGCTCACCGAATTCCCTTGTGACCGTCAGATCACTTCAGAGGTTCGCGCGGACCCGGCCCTGAGCAATAGCACTCGGTTCGGCAGGTGGAAGTCAGGCCGGCAGACTGCGCGGCGGTGTGACGGACTGGGACTTCGGAAACCGGTGACGGTAAATAAGCCGCTGCCACCATGATGCAACGTGTATGCGGGCGTCAGCGGCGTCTAGAATATGAATCCGGCCCTGGCGCGTTTTGACCACGACCTGCGCCCCATCCGTGTTGGCAACAATCCAGAAGTCTTCGACGATGTAACGATACCCTTCGCCATGCCGTTCCGGCCGAATATCCTTCGCGCCAAGTCCCGGATTCGCGCCATGCCTGGGCATGCTGAAAATCACGCGGTCTCCCGGACGAAATGATTTTGCCGGCTTCGGCCATGGCATGGGCGCTGAACCTCAGGTGTGCATGGCATTCCAGATTTGCACGCCGATCAGGTAGGTCATCAACAGCACGTAGATTCGCAGCCCCCAGAGGAGCACAACGGTTCCACGAGTCAACCGGGCTCGCCCAAAGCGCCGTTTGGCTGTGGAGAGTTGATCCGGTTCCAACACCTCGTGCACCCATGTTTCCCCAAATTTGGGGGGGCTGAGTCGTGGTTGGCGGATTTCTCTGGCATACATCACTTGAGTCATTTCAGTTCTCCTTTTGCGTTTTAAGCGCATTCAATTGCCAATGGGCTCCTATGTCGGAAACAAGCTGGGGAAGACGGTGGTGATCCCGAAAACCAGCCCGGCCAGGACAAGCAGAACGGTCACGCCGATGCCAAAGAAATTGGCCATCCGCGTATTGGCGTGCTCGCCCATGATCTGGCGGTCATTGACCAGCAGGAGGAGGAACACGATGGCCGGCGGCATCGCCAGCGTGGCGATGACGTTCACGATCAGCACAATGAAGACCAGCGGCGCATTGGGGATCAGGACCAAAGTTGCGGCAATGCCGGCGGCGGCAACCAACACGGCATAAAACGGCCACCCTTCACGCAGCGAATTGTTCAAGCTATGCGGTTTGCCCATGACCTCGCCAAAGGCGTATGCCGACGAGGAGGAAATGGTGATCGCCGCTACTAACCCGGCTTCAAAGATGCCGATGGCGAACAGCGTGGCTCCAACCTTCCCGACAAAAGGCGCCAGCGCCTGGGCAAATTCAGCCCCCTGGAAGCTGGAGGCCGCCACATTGTGGGTGAACAGCGGTGTCACCGCCAGGACTGTGGCAACGGCGGCAACGGTGGCAAGCACCGCTCCCAGAGCGGTGTCGATGCGGCCCTGGCGAATGTCGGCGGTCGTCAAACCCTTATCGACGACCGCACTTTGCTGGAAGAACAGCATCCAGGGCGTCACGGTGGCGCCGATATCCGCCATGATGAGCAATACAAATTGCGCCGTAAACCCGCCGGGAAGCGGATGCCAGGTGAAGAATGCGCGCACGACCTGGCTGCTCACCGGGTGCGCCATGAAGGCCACGGGGATAAAGATCAGATTGAAAACCGCGAAACCCATCGTGATGCGCTCCCAAGTCCAATATCGCCGGGTGGCCACCACCGCCACCACCACCAGAAAGGCCCCCAGCACCGCCAGCGCGGGCGGCACGCCGAAGAAGCCCAGACCCGCGCGCACCGCGATGAATTCCGTCACCAGCGTCAGCAGGTTGCCAAAAACCAAATCGGCCATGGCGAAAAAGCCCCAGAACCGGCCGAAACGCGTGTAGATCAGTTCCGCATGACCGAGTTTGGTGGCGGCGCCGAGCCGCACGGTCATCTCCTGCACGATAAAGGCCATGACGAAGGTCATGGCGATGAAGGGCAGGAAAAACCCGATGCCGTAGGCTGCGCCCGTCTGGGCGTAGGAGATCATGCTGGGTCCGTCATTCTCGCCCAGCATCACCAATATCCCGGGGCCGACCAGCAGCCACAGGAGCATCCACGGCCGGCGCCGGCCGGTCCGATTGACCATGACCCGCCGGCGATCCTCGGCGCGTTTGAGGTCTTCCGTCGCCAGCGGCGGCCGCACCTGTCGGGCATGGGCCGGCAGATGGGGCGCCATCGGCGCGCCCTCCGCCAGCAAAGCGCTATTTTGATTATCCCGTACCATTGCCATCTTCCACCACACAACCAATTTCAAAAACCCGGCAAGGTAATTTTGATTAGTCAAAGTAAGAATAGCTTATAATCCATCATTTGTCAATCGGCCGTTTCCCCTATAAACTTTCAGGCGGCAAAAGATCGGGCGCGGTTTATGGCGACCAGCACGGTTGAAAACTACCTGAAGGTGCTGTACCTGGAACAGCATGGAAGCGATGGGGGAATGGTCCCCATGGGCCGGATTGCCGCCTCGATGGGGGTCGTTCCCGGCACCGCCACCTCCATGGTCAAAGCCTTAGCCGACTCTGGTCTGGTTGAATACGAGCCGCGCGGCGGTGTTAGGCTGACCCGTAGCGGCGAGCAACTGGCCCTGCACGTCTTGCGTCGCCACCGCCTCGTCGAGCTTTTTCTGGTCAAATCGCTCGGCCTGGACTGGTCCGTCGTTCACGATGAGGCCGATCTGCTCGAACACGCCATCTCCGAGCGCGTGCTGGAGCGGATCGACGCATTGCTCGGCCATCCCACCGCCGACCCCCACGGCGATCCCATCCCCACCGCCAAGGGCCACTTGCACGAACCTCGCCGCATGAGCCTTGCCGATTGTCCCCTCGATATGCCGCAAACGGTGGCTCGCGTGCTGGACCAGAACCCCGAATTCCTCCAGTTCGCCGAGCGCAACGGATTGACCCCCGGCTCGACCGTGACTGTAACCAAGCGCGAGCCGGCCGCCGAGGCCGTCAAGATTCGCGTGGCGCGCCGCGAAGAGGTCTCACTGGGCATGGCCGCCGCCGCCAGGATATTGGTCGAAACTCCCGTGTCGCCGGCCAAGCCGCGCTAGCCTCTCCGCAGGATTTGTCCCCAAGAATCTGGACACCTCCCTGCTCAATGGGGTAGAAACACCTCGCGAATGACCAGGCCGTCCAAACCGCGGCCGGCTCCAAATGAGGCAAGTTTTTTCCCGCTCAGAAAGGAATTGCAATATGGCTATCCCCCCGTCGCTTCATCTTGGCACATTGGCCCTGCACGCCGGCCAGGAAGTGGACCCCACCACTACCGCTCGCGCCGTCCCGATCTACGCCACGACTTCCTACGTTTTCAAAAGCCCCGAGCATGCGGCCAATCTGTTCGCTCTGCGCGAATTTGGAAACGTCTACACGCGCCTGATGAACCCGACCAACGACGTGCTGGAAAAACGTCTGGCGGCGTTGGATGGTGGGGCGGCGGGTTTGGTTTTTGCCTCCGGCCAGGCCGCGATCACCGCCTCCTTGTTGACCATCGTCCACTCCGGACAGAATTTCCTGTCCGCGACAAGCTTGTACGGCGGAACCTGGACGCTGTTCACCCAGACTTTCCAAAAGCTCGGCATCGAAGTGAGATTTTTCGATCCGGCCAAGCCCGAGACGATCGGCAAACTCGTGGACAAAAATACTCGGGCCCTTTACCTGGAGACGCCCGGCAATCCCAAGAACGACGTGCCGGATTACAAGAAGCTGACCGATATCGCTCACAAGCACGGTCTGCCGGCGATCGTCGACAACACCGCACTGACCGCGGCGCTGTTCCGCCCCATCGAGCACGGCTTCGACATCGTGGTCTATTCCACCACCAAGTTCATCGGCGGCCACGGTGTGACCCTCGGTGGAGCGATTGTCGACAGCGGCAAATTCCCCTGGGCCAAGGACCCCAAGAAATGGCCCGAATTCACCGCTCCCGATCCGTCATATCACGGAATGGTGTTTGAAGAGGCGCTGCGTTCCATCGGCAACGTCGCCTACATCATCTACATCCGCACCCACTGGCTCCGCGACACCGGGGCCGCCCAAAATCCGTTCGGCTCGTTCCTGACGCTCCTCGGTTTGGAAACGCTGCACCTGCGCATGCAGCGTCATTCCCAAAACGCCCTGGCCGTGGCCCAATTCCTCAAGAAACATCCGGCCGTCGATTGGGTGAACTATCCCGGCTTGCCCGGCCATCCCGACGCCGCCAATGTCAAGAAGTATCTCCCCGACGGGCAGGGCGCGATCGTCGGCTTCGGCATCAAGGGCGGCAAGGCTGCGGGCGAAAAAATCATTCGCAGCGTCAAACTGCTCAGTCACCTGGCCAACATCGGCGACGCCAAGTCGTTAATCATCCACCCGGCGACGACGACCCATTCGCAGTTGACGCCCGAGGAACAGGCCCAGACCGGCGTGACGCCCGAATATGTGCGCCTCTCCATCGGCATTGAGGACGTGCGCGATATCATTGCCGACCTGGACCAGGCGCTGAAGGCATCGCAGACATGAACGAAGCCGAAGCCGCCGACAAGGCGATTTTCCAAAGCAGCGACAGCCTCCGCTCCGCCGCCGCGCTGCCGTACGCCCAATCGGTGACCTTCGCCCAGCCGCTGAAGCTGGAACTGGGAGCGCAGCTTCCCCAAGTCACCGTGGCCTACGAAACCTACGGAACGCTGGACTCGGCCCGGAGCAACGCCGTGTTGATTTGCCACGCGCTCAGCGGGGATTCGCACGTGGCCCGGCACGATCCGGCCGACTCGCCCGGATGGTGGGACATCGCCGTCGGTCCGGGCAAGGCGATCGACACCGACCGTTTCTTCGTGATCTGTCCCAACATTCTGGGCGGATGCCGCGGCACCACCGGGCCTAACTCCATCAATCCCGCCACCCAGCGCCGATATGCCGCCGCCTTTCCCACCGCCACCATCGGCGACACCATCGAGGTGCATCGGCGCCTGCTGGATCATTTGGGGATCGAGCGGCTTCACGCCGTCGTCGGTGGCTCCATGGGTGGCCAGCAGGCCATGCTCTGGGCGACCCGATATCCCCAGCGCATCCAGTCCTGCGTCCTGATCGCGACGGCGGCGCGGCTCAGCAGCCAGGCCTTGGCCTTCGACGTGGTCGCCCGCAACGCCATCCTCCGTGATCCCAACTACCACGGCGGGAACTATTACGATCGTCCGCCGGGACCGGCCGTCGGTTTGGCCATCGCACGCATGCTCGGCCACATCACTTATCTGTCGCAGGAAGCGATGACCGCCAAGTTCGACCCCAGCCGCCTGCGGCCAACCCAGGTCCAAACCGCTTTCGAAAAACGTTTTTCCGTCGGGGCCTATCTGGCCCACCAGGGCGACAAGTTCGTCGAGCGATTCGATGCCAACAGCTACGTCACCCTCTCCCTCATGATGGACCTGTTCGATCTTGGCCACCCACATGCCGACCTGAGCGAAGCGTTCGCCCCGGCGACGTGCCGATGGCTGGTCATCAGTTACTCCAGCGACTGGCTCTTTCCCCCGGAGCAGAGCGAGCAGATCGTCAATGCCCTGATCGCCAAGGACAAGCCCGCCAGTTCCTGCGAGGTGCAAACGTCCGCGGGCCACGACGCGTTTCTCCTGTCGGACAGCTTGGACGTCTACGGCGGACTCATTCGCGCATTTCTCGCCGGCACGGACGCCGCCACCAGTCCGGAGCCGCAAGAACCCCCCACGCCGGACCCATCGCTGCCCCTGCCGATCTTCCACGGCAACCGCCCCGACCACTCGGCCATTCTCGGCCTCATCCCGCCCGGGAAAAGCGTTTTGGACTTGGGCTGCGGCAACGGCGAACTGCTGTCGCGCCTGGCCCAAGCCGGCGGCGGACGCAGCGTCGGCGTCGAACTGGAACCCCAGGCCATCATCTCCTGCCTCCAGCGCGGCCTGGACGTCGTTCACGCCGACGTCGGGAAATCCCTGGCCGGCTTCCGCCATCATCAATTCGACGTGGTGGTCCTTTCCCAGGCTCTGCAATGTATCGCCGATACCGAGCGGATTCTGAATGAAATCGTTCGCATCGGCCGTCTGGCCATCGTGAGCTTTCCGAATTTCGCCTATCGCCGCCTCCGCGAGATGTTCTGGCGCGACGGCCGCTCGCCCAAGATGGAGGGGTCCTTCGGCTTCGAGTGGTACGACACTCCGAATCGCCGATTCGCCTCCATCCTCGACGTCGAGGATTTGTGCCATCGGCTGGGCATCTCGATAGTGCGCAAGGTTTGCCTCAACAGCGAAGAGCGCCGATTCGTCGAGGACGACCCCAACCGCAACGCGACCGAAGCGATTTTCGTCCTGGTTCGGGACAAGACTTGAAGTGGGGAGACGACTGCTGATCTCCGCATGGAGATTTCCGAGAACTTCAGCAATGACTCACGACCAATTGCGGAGCTTTTGTCCTAGCCGGCAACACTTGCCGTTCCAGATTGATCGCTCGTAACGCCCGTTAAAAGAGCCATTAAGCGCAATCGCCAAATAAAGGTTATTTTAACCCGTGATTTTGCTTGCTCTATTGCGATGCCAAGCTAGTATTTAGCTTAGGTAAACGATTACCTAAGTCGGTAAACGCGGCAAATGCCTCCAAAATAGCGTCGCATCCTAAGCTGGAGGGCTTATGCGAAGTGCTCTTGTTCTGGGCCTTTTAGGCGCCCTTCTTTCGATCGCACAGAAAAGCTTTGCACAAATCATCGGGAATTGGAGCAACGATACCCCCGACGGCTGGTATGACGCTACCGCCAATTTGGGCACTGGCGGCAATCCTTCTCCCGGCGGCCCCAACCCGCTCCCCCCGCCAATCTATACCTACGCCAATCCCAGCACCGGCTTGAACGATCCGGGCAGCGATAGTTTGCTTTTCACATATTCTGGCCTTAGGCAGGGTTTGGCTGTCAACCTTGAAGATAAACCCAACGGGTTGGCGGAATTCGAGGCCAACCAAGCAATTCAATTCAGTATTACGGTTCCGGCGTCTAGCGCGGGCTACAGCGCGATTTACGGAGTCATCCTCAACACGAATTCGCCATGGGGATTCGCCGAACTCACGCCCAATCCGGTGCCGGCCTCGGATTTCAGTCCCGCCGGGGGTTCTTTTGGCTTTAACATCGGCGTGCCGATGACGACCTACATCATGACCGTCCCTTATACAGCGGCCCTGACCGACTTGGCGAACGCGGATGTCACTCCGACTTATGCGGATTTTGTTCTCGTAACCCTCAATGGTGACGGCGCCTCGGATCAGCTTTACTATAACAGCGCTTCGCTGGTCGCCATCCCGGAACCAACGACCGGCGCGTTGGCGCTTGCCGCTATCGCATATCCGCTTCTGAAGCGGCATCGTAGAACCTAGAGCATTTTCATATATGCTGTAGCGGCCTGCCGACTTCAGTCGGCAGGGTTCTGGCCGTAAATCTGTTTACAACCCGCAACAGATGGATCGAAAATGCTCTAAAAAACTAGGCACATATAGCTTGGGCATCTCGATTGTGCGCAAGGTTTGCCTCAACAGCGAAGAGCGCCGATTCGTCGAAGACGACCCCAACCGCAACGCCACCGAAGCGATTTTCGTTCTGGTTCGGGACAAGACTTGAAGTGGGGAGACGACTGCCGATCTCCGGATGGAGATTACCCATCGGCCAGGACGGCGGTCCATTACGGCATGTGGCTATTGCACATCGTTGTCAGCCGCGCGCGCTTTAGCTAAACGCATGTTGAGTGAACGAGGCTTCGGAGCGGTCGGACGTGAGACACGCGAATCCGCCGAACCGTCTTTTGGATCACGCCCTAGGCGGCGCAGGGCGTCGCGTGCGGCCGAGAGAACCTCCTCGGGTGCGTCAGGCATGGCCAGGACCGCGGCATAGTCGGCGATTTCCAGGTCTGCCTTGCCCTGCTGGCTGTAGGCGAGGCCACGGTTGAACAGCGCTTTGGCCTTTTGCTCTGCCGGCGCATCGGGGATGACTAGCGCTGCGGCAAAGTCGGCGATCGCCAGGTCTGGCTTGCCCTGCCGGCCGTAGGCGACGCCACGGTTGACTAGTGCCATCGCGTTCTGCTCACTTGGCACATCGGGCATAGCCAGGAGCGCCACATAGTCCGCGATTTCGAGGTCTGGCTTGTCCTGCCGCCTGTAGGCGATGCCGCGGTTGATCAGCGCCGTGGCCTTTTGCTCCGCCGGCGCATCGGGCATGGCCAGGGCCGCGGCATAGTCGGCGATTGCCAGGTCTGGCTTGCCCTGCTGGCTGTAGGCGTTGCCGCGGTTGATCAGCGCCTTGGCCTTCTGCTCCGCCGGCGCATCGGGCATGGCCACGACTGCGGCATAGTCGGCGATTGCCAGCTCTGGCTTTCCCTGCTCGCCGTAGGCGACACCACGGTTGAACAGCGCCTTAGCCCTCTGCCGAGCCGGCGCGTCTGGCATGGCCACGACCGCAGCGAAGTCGGCAATTGCCAGGTCTCGCTTCCTCTGTTGGACGTAGGTGAGGCCTCGGTTGGTCAGCGCGCTGGCCTTCGGTTCCGCAGGTGCATCGGGCATAGCCAGGATCGCACTATAGTCGGCGATTTCCAACTCTGGCTTGCCCTGCTGGCTGTAGGCGACGCCTCGGTTGAACAGCGCCATGGCCTTCGGCTCCACTGGCGCATGGGACATGGCCACGACCGCCCCATAGTCAGCGATTTCCAGGTCTGGCTTGCCCTGCTGGCTGTAGGCGATGCCGCGGTTGACCAGCGCGTCGGCCTTCCGCTCCGCCGGGGCGTCGGGCATCGCCACGACCGCAGTATAGTCAGCGATTTCCAGGTCTGGCTTGCCCTGCTGGCGATAGGCGACGCCGCGGTTGAACAGCGCGTTGGCTCTTTGCTGCGGTGTCACCTGTTGCGAATCGATGATGCGCGACCACAACGAGATCGCGCCGTCGATATCACCGCTGGTGGCTAGGGCGAGGGCTTCCTGTAGCAGGTTTGTCCAATGCGCATCGCTCGCAATTTGCGCGTCAGCGGGCTCCGATTGGTTCATCCATTTCTGCGCCGCTTGGAGATGTTCCACGAGGAGCTTGCCAAATTCCTTTAGAGAGTTGTTGAACGATGAGTTTGTTTTGGACAGAGCGGCATCATCAGACTGACCCTGGGCAGGAGGGGTTTTGGTGAGCGACATTGACGGCAACTCAAGGCTCTCGATCTGGCGGATGAGTTGCGGAATCGGCTCTCGCAGAATGGACGGCACTCGGCCCAGGGCAAGTCCGTCGTGGAGTTCCAACATCAGGGCGTCGGCATCGGTGACCGGAACATATACGGCCTGGGCAGACTTCTCTTCCAGGAGCTTCAGGACGTTTGGTCGAAGGGAATCGATTGTCGGCTCACGTTGTGCGCACCAGAAAAGGTTACCGTCGAAGGTGTTGCATTGGCTCAAGCCCGCCATAATGGCGTCGTCCCAGCCACCATAGCCGATCACGATGATTCCCCGCTTCTGAACATATCTCGTGATGATGTCCGCATTTTTGTGGCGAATGTCGTCGATTTCTTGATCGCTATTGATCAACACATGCTGATAGACAGTGCCATGAGCATAGACCAAATGGATTGTTGGCCCTTGGCTATCGTCCGGCAGATCCAGAAAATGCGGCCGATCGGACAACGTGTATAGCAAATTGAAGAGTTGCAAGGCCCGCTGCAACTGGGGATCGAAATTGGTTGTGAAAATCATCCGGCAAAACGGGGCGAAATCTGTCCAACGTTCCTGGGCCGCAAGGATGCCTGCCAGAAAGAGGTGCGCGCCATTGATCTTTGGACCAGCCTTGGTGATGACATCGGCCAGGTATTGACGCCGCTGGGCCGGGCGCGCTAGGCCGCGGGTAGCCTTTATGCTCATAATGGACCGATAGCATGCTGCTACGTTCTCGGCTGAGGTAAACAAAGGCAGATCCTCAGAATTAAGCTGAAATCCGCCACAGTCTTTCAGCGTTTGTCGCCATATTTCGCAGGTGAAATCGCGGAATGCACCGTCGAATGTCCAATTTTTCTTGTAGTCGTCCGGATGTCCCTGCTGCTTGCAATATAGCCACCATGCGATGTCGTGTTGGAGCATCTGAGTGGTTGTCGGAACAACACCAAAGCTGAATCCGCCGCCGAGGATCAGGGTATATGCGGGCGTTTTGGGCTTTTGGGCGTCAGACAATTGTGAAACGACGTACCGGATGAATCGTTCCTGCGTCCACACTTGGAACTTGTTTTGCGCCATGCCAGAGACCTTAGCCGCAGAAAAGCCAGAAGGGTGCATCTATCGGCTATGCTACATCCACCGACTTGTTGTACAGACAACAGTACCAGTGTAACCAAGGCGGTCAACCCGGCGATAGGCGAACTCGCGGTGCGCAAAACTGGAGCATTCCAGCCGCGCGAACGCCATTCGTGATGGCATTCGGCGATGGTGCCATTGTTAGTTTCGTCGGCGTATTACTGCACAGTCCACGATTCGGACCCATCGAGCATCGCTTGCAGGTCCGCCTGGCCGCGCTGCGCGCGGGCCTGGGCGATTTGGCCGTGGACCAGGGCGTCGAACGAATCCTGCTCGACGGCGCGGAACACGCCCATCGGTTCGGGGAAATCGGGCTGGGTCAGGTTGCTCAGCAGGAAGCTGACGGCGGGGGTTGCTTCCCGTTCATCGTGCACAAGCAGATCGGTGGGTTGGGCGTCGCTGACGTTGACGACCTGCGGCTGAAGGCGGTTGTTCAGGCCGATCGCCTTGTCGCGATCCTTGCCGAAGATCAGCGGCTTGCCGTGTTCGAGGTAAACAATCGTATCGGGTTTCAGGTCCTTTTCGGTTGCGTAGTTGAACGCGCCGTCGTTGAAGATAATGCAATTCTGGTAGATTTCGATCAGCGCCGTGCCGACGTGTTTGGCCGCGCGCTCCAGGACATATTCCAGGTGCCGCGTATCGACGGCCAGCGACCGGGCGGCGAACGTCGCGCCGCAGCCGAGGGCGAAACTCATCGGACGAATCGGCGTATCCAGTGATCCCATCGGGCTGCTCTTGGTTTTGGCGCCCTTCAGGCTGGTCGGCGAATACTGGCCCTTGGTCAGGCCGTAAATGCGGTTGTTGAACAGGAGGATCTTGAGATTCGGATTTCGGCGTAGGGTGTGCAGGAGGTGGTTGCCGCCGATGGACAGCGCGTCGCCGTCGCCGGTGGCGATCCAGACGTCGAGATCGGGCCGGGCCAGTTTCAGGCCCGTGGCGATGGTGGGGGCGCGGCCGTGGATCGAATGAAAGCCGTAGGTATTCAGGTAATACGGGAATCGGCTGGAGCAGCCGATCCCGGAGACGAAGACCATTTTGCTGCGTGGAATCCCCAGCTTGGCGAGCACTTTTTTCGTCTGGGCGAGGATGGAATAGTCGCCGCACCCCGGGCACCAGCGGACTTCCTGGTCCGACGCGAAATCGGCGGGAGTGCAGCCGGTGCACGCTTCTTTCGAGGGTGATGGGTTATTGAGAATTTCCATTTTGCGATCCAGACCGAGAGATACCATGCCATTCAAGCGACCAATGATTTCGATTGGGCCGGAAGATGCGTCTTTGCGGCGTCGATGATTTCGCCGATGGTAAACGGCTGGCCGCGCACCTTCGTCAGAGAAACCGTTTCGATCCCGTATTGGGCGCGCAGCAGCAACGCCAATTGTCCGAGATTCAGTTCCGGCACAAGAACCGTCTTGAACCTGGCGAGCAATTCGCCAAGCCGTTGCGGGAACGGATTGAGATATCGCACCTGGCAGGCGGAGACGGCTGCGCCCTGCCTTCGCAGTTCGAGCGTGGCCGCCTTGATGGCGCCGTGGGTGCCGCCCCATCCGACGATCAGCACGTCGCCATTCTCGCGGCCGGTCCAATAGAACGCCGCCCCGGCGGGGCGGATGCCCGCCACTTTCGCCGCGCGAAGGCCGACCATTTTCTCGTGGTTGGCCGGGTCATAGCTTATCGTCCCATCGCCATCCTGTTTTTCCAAGCCGCCGATGCGATGTTCCAGGCCCGCCGTCCCCGGCACCGCCCACGGCCGTGCCCCGTCTTCATTCCGTCGGTACGGCTGAAACACGTCGCCATTGTTTCCAGCCGTCGGATGAGCGATCTCAATCTTCGGCATCGATCGGGCGTCGGGAATCAGCCAAGGTTCGGCGCTGTTGGCGATATATCCGTCGCTCAGCAGCACCACCGGCGTCATATAGCGAACCGCAATCGTGCAAGCCTCGACGGCGGCATTGAAACAATCCGACGGGCTTGTCGCCGCGATGACGGGAAGCGGGCATTCGCCGTTGCGGCCGAGAACCGCCTGCAACAGATCGGCCTGTTCGGTCTTGGTCGGCAGACCCGTGCTCGGACCGCCGCGCTGCACGTTCACCAGGACCAGCGGCAATTCGGTCATGACCGCCAGTCCGAGCGCCTCGCCCATGAGCGCGACGCCCGGCCCGCTGGTGCCGGTCGCGGCAATCGCGCCCCCGAAGCTGGCTCCAATCGCCGAGCCGATCGCCGCGATTTCATCTTCCGCCTGGAACGTAACCACCCCGGCATGTTTCAATTCCGCCAGGCCGTGCAGGATGTCCGTCGCGGGTGTGATCGGATAGCTGCCGTAGAACAGGTCCTTCCCGGCCATTCGAGCGGCGGTCACCAAGCCCAGTGCAATCGCTTCATTGCCGGTGATCTTCCGGTAACGTCCCGGCGGAAGCTTGGCCTTCTCGACAAAATATTGAACGGGGAACAACTCGGCATTTTCGCCGTAGTCGTGGCCCGCCTTCAACACGGCGCTGTTGGCCATGGCGAGCGGCGGGGATTTTTTGCCGAATTTGGCCGTGATGTACTTCAGGGTCGGTTCCAGCGGACGATCGTAGAGCCAGCAGAGCAGGCCCAGCGTGAAGAAGTTCTTGCAACGGTCGATCTGCTTGGCAGTGAGCCCGGAACTTTTCAGGGCTTCGGCGTTGAGCCGATCGATGGGAACTTTCACCAGCCGATAGCCCGCGATGGATTGGCCCTCGATCGGGTTGTAGTCGTATCCGGCCTTCTTCAGATCGACGGCGGTGAAGGCGTCCTCATTGACGATCACCGTGCCGCCGGACCGGACCGATTTCAGGTTGGCCCGCAGCGCCGCGGGATTCATGGCCACCAGCGTATCGACCTCGTCACCGGGCGTGAAAATGTCGCTTGAGGAGAACTGGATTTGATACCCGCTGACGCCCGCCAGCGTGCCCGCCGGGGCGCGGATTTCCGACGGATAGTCCGGCAGCGTGCTGATGTCATTGCCGGCCAGCGCCGAGGTGTCGCAGAACTGCGTCCCGGTGAGTTGCATCCCGTCGCCGCTGTCGCCGGCGAAGCGGATGGTAACGCAGGCAAGCTTCACCATCGGTTTCTTTGTGCTTTCGTCCAGTGGTCGCTCGGACCAACTCGACTGGCCCGCCGCAGAATCATCGCTAAGTGCTGTCCGATCCATATCTTACCGCCTAGGAGTGGGGAACCCCACGCATGCGACGACAATAGATTGGCGACAATGGATTCTTCAGAGCAATCGTCATGCCCGATTGGGCACCGCGTTTGACATTCCCTATCCCGTTTCCGCCCACCCATTTCTCGTTTGTGGGACGTTTCCTCCGCGCCTGTTCCAATTGTTGAGAAAGTGGCAAATAAATCAGCAACTTACTTTCCAAAGACCTCGCCATGCCATGGCACACCGTATGCTTTCGTCGTTCGTTCTCTGTGGGCATTGGAAGGCCTTGCCCAAGCGTTTTTGTTCTTACCCCATCTTCGGAGCGCTGTTGCAATGACTACTCTGAACAAGCCCGAAATTCACCCAGTGGAATCCCTCCCACTTTTGTCCAGCGAACCC
>JBEKIV010000020.1:0-27156 GCA_050011595.1 Tepidisphaeraceae bacterium | reverse complement strand
CGTTTGAAATTTCGCCGGATTTTCTAACCAGGGGAGGATTTTGTATCGGACGTTGGAGGATGATTCGACATTTGCTCTTCCGAGTGATTCCGTCACGGTAAACAGATACCATTAAGCGGCAGTGCGGCCCACCTCCCAACTACCCCTTTGCCCGTCTTTGGCTATAATCGCAGTTTCGCACCTGCACTTCACCTTTCGAATGGCAATTTTATGGCCGAAAACACAACTGTCCGCCTCGGATCAATCATCAAGCTTACCCACGCCGCAACGAAGGCTAATTTGCGCTCCTTGTCACGAAACTATCCCAAGCCTCCCTCACTGTCGGGGCAACAGATGGTCGTAGCCACTTCCGACATAACGCCAGAAATCTATTGGCTTGTGAAGGAACCCCACGGTTCACCCCAACAACCCGGCAGCGCCCTTCAACACGGTTCTGTTATTAGGCTTGAACACTGGCCCACAAGAAGGAATTTGCACACCCACGAGGCTCCGGCGCCTGTGACCCCTCAACAGCGGGAAGTGACCGCGTATTGGGATCCAACCCAACCCAAAGGTATCGGTGACAACAACGATAACTGGAGAATCGAGATCGCGGGCGCTGGCAATTGGATCTTTGATACTCCCATACGCCTCGTTCACGCCAATACGAACGTTGCGCTACATTCCCACCCGGGTCGCGTACATCCAGATCGAACAGCTGGAGAGCAGGAGGTGACGGGCTTCACTTCACGGAATGACGACGATTTCTGGGTTGCTCAGCCAGTTTTCGAAGCAATTCCCTTTATCAATCAAGACGAGGCCGACCGAATGCTCATCGCATCAAGCGAGAGCGTTAGCGCAATGCGCCAACTCATTGCCAATTTTCAAACAGAAGCCGCGTCGGTGCAAGACTTGCTGACAAACACGCTGGAGTCCGCTCGTGACGCTTTCCAGACTTCGCAGACCAATGCCGAAGCCATTCAAAAGGCAAAGGGCGACATCGAATCCCATATCGCCCACGTGCGTGAACTGGTGACTGCTTTCGTGCAGCAATCAGCCGATGCGAAGGCCACATTTGACGCAATTCGAAACTTCGCAATTTCGGCCGAGGAAAACAACAGAGCTATTCTCGCAATTAAGGCCGAAGCAACCGACACACAGCAAGTTATCAAAACGAAAAGCGAACACATCGAGGGTGGGCGCAAACATGCGGACGAGGTTAGTAGTGATTTGGACGCCGCTCTCAACGAAGCTCGCCAATCCGCCACATCCGCCGAGGCCCAGCACCAGGCTAGCCGCAGCACGTACGACAAAATCGCTGCCCTATACGGCGAATCCCAAACGGCCATAGCCCGTACCGAGACCGACGCGGAGGCCGTTACGAAGCTCAGAATAGCGGCAGAATCGAACGCCGCTACCACCTCCAAGTTAGCTGAAATCGCCGCGGCAACCGAAACTCGCATCGCCGAGTATGAGACACGCCTCACCGAACTCCAGCAGGCGGCAAGCAAACAGCGACAAATTATTGACGAGCTACTGTTCGGCGCCACAAACGCGGGCCTCGCATCAGCATTCGACGCACGCGGCAAGAGCTTCAAAACGCCGGAGAAGATTTGGCAACTTGCTTTTCTAGGCGCACTCGGGGGCCTCTTTGTTCTCGCCTGCTATGAGGTCAAAAGCTCCAACCTAATGACAACCATCCCCAACTGGCAGGAGCTCGCCCGCATGATGCTACATCGATTGCCTTTCCTCATCCCTCTTGTTTGGCTGGCGATTCATGCCGCGCGCCAGGCGTCCCTTGCCAAGCGGATGGAGGAGGAGTACGCGTTCAAGGCGACGCTTTCCACATCTTTCGAGGGATACCGCCGACAAATGGCAGAAGTGAGTAAGGACCTCTCACCTTCATCACCCCTCGCCCAGCTGTGTACCGATACTCTACGAGCAATCTCGACCTCCCCAGGCAGCGTCTACGAAAAGCACCGCATGGATCCCACGCCGGCAACCGCCGCCGCCGAGATTATCAAGCCGCTAGCCGAGGCGTTGGCCACTGTCGCCACCAAGTTGCCAGACAAAAGAACATGACCGCTACGTCACGTTAGGACTGATTAAAGAGGTAGCTCTTTTCCATGGGACGGGCGAAGGGAAACGAGGCGCGAGCGATTTACCCTGCAGGCTGAATCGCTCACCTCCCGTTTCCACTCTCGAATTCCCCTCGAATTTTTTCCTTGCGAGCCGGCGACAGTTAGGTTATTGTTCGGCAACCGTGTCGTCCAATGGCCAATTTTCGCCTCTTTGTTCTTCTCCCCATCTCCTGTTCTCCTGTTCCCCTGTTCACCTGTCACGCGCAGCGGGGGGGAGGGGGGAGGGAATGGGACATTTTTGGCTCGAGTGGGACATTTTCAGACGCAAAACCGGAAAAATTGCTCCGGTTTCGCGACACGCGAACTTGAGCGAATCGGGGATCTAACCCGCATTATTCACCGCTGAGAGCACAGGGCGGAACAGCCGCAACCAAGAAGGAAAACGTCGATGAGCCGCCATGCCAAGTTCGCCAAGAATGAAAATCGATTCAACCGCGGATTGCGCGGATATCGCGGATAAATTCAATTCTTATCCGTGTCATCCGCGTAATCCGCGGTTCTTTCCTTCTTGGCGTCTCGGCGGTTCAATGAATTATTCCGGCTAAGCACTTGCCGTTAGCCATTCTCTGAGCTAGATGAGAAATGTCGCCCCGATGTCTCGGGGCGAGGGAAGGCGTTAAAAACAATGCGTATCGGAGTTCCCAAGGAAATCAAGCCGGATGAGTATCGTATCGCCCTGATGCCGGTCGGCGTGGAGACGCTGGTCAAAGGCGGGCATCAGGTGTTCGTCGAAACCTCGGCGGGCGCGGCAAGCGGGTTCAGCGATGAGGATTACAAAAGAGCGGGGGCCAGCATTGTGCCGACTGCTGCCGAGGCGATTTCGGGCATGGAGATGGTCATCAAGGTGAAGGAGCCGCAGGCGGCGGAGATCGGGCTATTTCGCCCGGGTCAGATCGTCTTCACGTATTTTCATTTCGCAGCCTCCCCGGAGTTGACCCAGGCGTGTCTGGAATCGGAGATCGTGGCGATTGCCTATGAGACGATCAAGGACCGGACGGGCCGATTGCCGTGCCTGACGCCGATGAGCGAGATCGCCGGGAAGATGAGCATTCAGGAGGGCGCGAAGTATTTGGAGAAGCCGATGATGGGCCGGGGGATTTTGCTGGGAGGGGTGCCGGGGGTGGCCCCGGCGGACGTGGTGGTGCTGGGGGCGGGGGTGGTCGGGACGCACGCGGCCCGGGTTGCGGCGGGATTGGGCGCCCACGTGGTTTTGATGGACGTCAATCTCGAGCGTTTGCGATATTTATCTGACGTGATGCCGGCCAACGTGCAAACGATTTTCAGCGACGCCCACACCGTGCGGGACCATTTGCGCAAGGCGGACCTGGTCGTCGGGGCGGTATTGATCCCCGGCGCCAAGGCGCCGCGGCTGGTGTCGCGGCAGGATTTGGTGGAGATGCGCAACGGCAGCGTCATCGTCGATGTCGCCATCGACCAGGGCGGATGCGTCGAGACCAGCCGGCCCACGACTCACCAGCAGCCGACGTTCGTCGTGGAGAACGTGGTGCACTATTGCGTGACGAACATGCCGGGCGCCGTCGGACGCACCAGCACGATCGCCCTATGCAACGCCACTTTGCCCTATGCTCTGAAGATCGCCAATCGCGGCTTTGAAAGAGCCGCCGTCGAGGATTCCGGGCTTGCCGAGGGGATCAATCTGGCCGGCGGACGGATCACGAATTCGGCGGTGGCCGAATCGCTGCACATGCAACATAAGCCGCTGAGGGCCAAGGCGGGGTAGAACATGCCGCCTTTACCTTCATCCAGCTTTTGTTGCGCCGGCGAGCCTCCAAACAGGGATTACCGCGAAGGCGCGAAGAACGCGAAGTTGCGCGAAGAAAAAGACAAGACTTGATTTTAACTTCGCGCAACTTCGCGTCCTTCGCGCCTTCGCGGTTAATCTTATCGAGGAACCGTAACCCAACCCAATCGCCATGATGAACCACCTGGTCGATTATCTGAACAAGCCCCAATGGCCCCGGCAGGAGAGATGGCGTCGCGCGATTTGGATGAACATGGCGCGGCTCGGCCTGACGGGGATGCACGCGCTGCCGGTCAATCGCCGATGGGTGGAAATCCATCGCCGCCCGATGCCGATGAAGCACCTCGATCCGGCCATGGCCGGCTGGAAAATCGTGCAGATTTCCGATCTTCACTACAGCCCCGTGGTCTGGCAGCGGTATCTGACTCAATACCTGAATTGGGTGAACGATCTGGAACCGGAGTTGGTCGTGGTCACGGGGGATTTGATTACCGGCGGGTATCGTTTCGCCCGGCGGATCGCCACGCTGCTGTCGCACCTGAAGGCCAAGCACGGGGTGATCTGCACGTTCGGCAATCACGATTACAGCATCTACGGTCGCCGCGTGAACGGCGAGGGACGGCGCCGCGCGGATTTCCTGGAGTCGTGTTTGCGCAAACGCGGCCTGATCGTCTTGCGGAATCAGTCGCTCCGCGTGAAATCGGCGCCGGCCCAAAAGCCGCTGGTGATCGTCGGCCTGGACGATGAATGGTCGGGGAATATCGATCCGCGCAAGGCATTCACCGGGGTCGATTCTTCTCAGCCGATCATCTGCCTCAACCACAATCCCGCCAACGTGCGGGACCTGATGGGTTTTCCCTGGCAATGGATGCTCAGCGGCCACACGCACGGCCGGCAGGTGGCGACGAGCACATTGGGCCGGGCGCTATACCCCCATCGGTTCCGCCATTACACGCACGGATATTACTCGGTCAGCGGCCGGCATCTGTACGTCAACCGCGGCCTGAGTTACGGGCAACGCGTCCAGGCCTGGTGCAGGCCGGAGATTTCCGTGTTTAAATTGGAAGCCAGTTTGGCCAGGACGTGAGCGATGCCCAATCGCCCCATTCAGGCGGTCAAATCCAGGCTTTCGCCGTCGGATTGCGCCTCCGGCTCCGGGGGCTGGCGGCGGGCGTAGGTCTTGCGGCGTCGCTGGTGGCCGTGTTGCTCGTTTGCTATGGGTTGAACCTGATCGGGGCTGGCGACGGATTGTTCCACTTCCTGCTCGTCGGAGGCGGCGGCGTTTTTCTGCCGGTCCTGCCGTTGGCGAATCTGTTGGGCTTTGCCCATCTCCTGCTGCCGCTGGACCGTCGGCGCCTGCACGATCGAACCGGTGATGGCATTGATCTGACTCATCGCGCTTCTCGCCGGACCCCGGACCATCGGAATCCATCTATCCAATAGTAATTATCGGCAAAATCAAGGTTTTGGTATAAGCCCCGCGGATGCCCAATAAAATCCGATCAGTTCTTTCTCCCCTCAATTCACGGGCGTAATTCGCCTCACAGAACTCAACGCCGTTGCTGCCCGCCGCTCTTAACGCGCTGCGGGCGAAACCGACTGGATTTTCTTTTGGCGTTGGCCGCACGTCTCGAAATCGTGGGCTATGTTCCAAGCGTTCGACACATCCGGTTGCTCACGAAAGCAAGCGGGACGGTTTTGTGAAAACTGCGGATCCGCGGTGACGCGTGACGTTCGCGCATCACTCGCCCGCAGACGGTCTTTTACTCGAAAGGGCTACTGCAATGTGTAAATCGATAGCGCTTGGCATCGCCTGCCTGACGCTTGCTTTTTCCAGCTATTGCCGCGCAAGCGTCATTAGTGTGGACAACGGTAAGTGTGGAAAGCACGACATCAGTTGCAAGACCGAAGACAAGGGCAACTCGTGCAACGTCGATTTCAAATGTGACAAGGGTGACAAGGGTGACAAAGATTGCGGCACCCTGACCCTGGACGATTCTTCCAACCTGGATCTGGACAAATGCGACAAGGACCATAAGGACTGCAAAGGCGATACAGACGGCAAGGACAGCTGCAAGATCGATTTTTGCAAGGATCATCATGAGCAGTACGTCTGCGATATCGGCGGCAAGGATGACGGCTGCGGTGACCATCCGCTCAGTTGCGGCAATTACACGCCGTGTCTCCCTGAAGGCGGTCAACCCTGCACCGCCGCGTCGGTTCCCGCGCCGGCTGCCTCAGCCATGGGCGGATTTGGCGTCGCCGGCATCATGCTGATGGCCTGGCGGAAGTCTCGCCGCTCGATCATCGCCTGATCGGGCAACCACTGTTACTGCATCCCCTACTCGGCCGGGAGGCTTGTCGCCTCCCGGTCTTTTTCTTTTGCGCCATCCCGCCCCGCGGGAGTGCAAAATTTGCTACCCTTCGCAAGCCGGCTTGCGGTCATGGGTGGGGTGTGCCGATGGATTTTCACCATTTTAACGGTGTGCCCGTTTTTGTTCTTCCAGGGGCCTTCCGGACCAAACGGCGCAGCCTATACCCATGGCACAAATTCCCCCAGTTTAAGCAATCGAAGCGGCCTGGACGGCTAATCCCACTTGTTTTTTCAGCCTCGTCTCCCATTTTGGGATAGACTCGTTGCAAGTTCATTCAGTTCAATGCGGATCGGATTTGGCGAGTCACGTCCGGCAAATCGCAAGGTATGGTTGGAACGCCAATAGTCGGTCTACACATTGCTGTTCGAAATTGCGGGCTTTTAGAGAGGAAGTCTTATGAAAACGCTTTTGCGTGCGAGCGCCGCCGGATTGCTGCTGATGCTTCCGGGCGTTTCAGTCGCGTCACAAGTGAATTTTACTTCGAACGGATCGCAATACACGTTGTTTTTCGATCCATGCGGGAGCGGTAGCTCCGAGCTGCCCTCGGCGTGCTTTTATCGTTCTTACGATTGCCGCATCGGCAGCGTGCCGAGCTATCCGGACGTGGTGATTACCAAGACCATTCACACCACGCCCGATGTCTCCAACGGAAATGGTAAAGGGACCGGCTCAACCGGCTCGACCGGTTCAACTGGTTCAACCGGCTCGACCGGTTCGACCGGCACGACCGGTGATTCCGGAACCACCAACCCGGTGGTGACCAATACGGTCGTCCCGCCTGATCCGTCAGTTACCAATACCGATGGCACGACGACCGCCTCGGTGCCCCTGCCGGCCTCGGCGGAGATGGCGGGCCTTGGAGTGGCGGCCACCATGTTGTTCTCCTGGCTTCGGTCCCGACGCCGGACTCGCGCCTGATGCGAAGTTCTGACGGTGGGAGGCCAAGCCTTCCACTTAGTTGGCGATAAACTAAAGACCGGAAGACCCTAACCGTCTTCCGGTTTTTGTTTGGTTGGACCGGCGCATTGTTAAGCCGGGAGACGTTCTGGCCGAAAAGGTGCTGGAATATCGTTGTCGTGGGAGGCCGTCGCGGTTTATCAGACCCCATCTGATGGAGGCAATGAAATGTCGCGAGTCATCCGATCTCTGGCAGTTCTGGCGAACGACCAATCCGGCGGCGAAGTGATTGAATATGCCATCGTCTTGGGCCTCATCTCCATTGTGGCCATCGTGGTCATCGGCAGCGTCGGGACCAAAGTCCTGGCGCGGTGGAACTCGGTCAACAGCAGCATGTAAGGGGTGTTTGCCCGGCTTGTCACGCCGGGTGATACGCCCGCATTCCAGCGCCGCTCAGGGCCACCAACGTCTGTTGCTCGCTACTTCCCCAGGCGCGGGCGATTTCCGCCTCGGCTAGTCCGTCGCCCAGCAAGATCACCTCATCTCTCGGCCGATCGTTCGGTCCGACTTCGACGAAGGCAGACTGCATTCCAACCTCTAGAATCGACCGGTGCGCTCCGTTGACGAGGCACGGCCCGCGGCGAAGGCCATGGGAATATCCGCAAAGAATCACGCCGAAACGATCGGCAACAAACCCACCGTATCCCGCCGGGACCCCGCCCTGGTGAACCTCCACCAGCCTGGTGGACACCCGCACCGCGCCGCGATACAGGGCCATGCCCGGCCTGACGGCGTTCAGATAAGCCTCCGGCTCATCCAACAGCGCTGACGCCGCGGCATGCACGCGCAAACCGCGCCCGCCGACAAGTGACACCAGCAGCCGGACGTGCTCCATTCGCGTGGCATGGGTAAAAGCCTCGTCGATTCCCCCGGCGGCGATCACCGCGTCGATCTGGCCCGGCGAACAGGCGAATCGCCGCATCCCGGTATCAACGCTTAGAATCGGCCTGGCCTCCCGCAATCGCCGGGCCTCCTCGGCCGTCCAGACCGCCGGGCGAACGTGCGCCTCGGCCAATTCCCGTATCCCAACCCCGATCGCCGGCCCCAGCGCCATCGACGGCTTTTGCGCCACATCCCACAGCGACGCCGCCAGCGCCTCGGCCACGCTGAACACGCAGAACTCCGAGACAAGATCGCCGATCGCCTCCGCCACGCGCCGGGCGCCCAGGCCGTAGGCGTCCGACTTCACCACCGCAATCACGTCAACCCCCGTCCGCCGGGCGGTGGTCGCCACGTTCTCCCTGACCCGACCCAGATCGACGTTCACCTGGACATGTTCGCTGTGCATCCCCGTTGCATCATACCCGCATTTGCATCACAATGCCGTTCCCCTTTTCCAGGATTTATCGATATGCCCGGTAACTTCCAACCCGACCCGAAATTAAAATTCACCTTTGGCCTATGGACCGTCGGCAACGTCGGTCGCGATCCGTTCGGCGGACCCGTGCGCGCGCAGCTTTCCCCGGTCGAGATTTGCGACCTGCTCGGTGAAGTCGGCGCTTACGGCGTCAATTTCCACGACAACGACCTCGTCCCCATCGACGCCACGCAGACCCAACGCGACCAGATCGTCAGGGATTTCAAAAAGGCGCTCAATGCCAACGGCCTTCGCGTCCCCATGGCCACGACCAACCTGTTCAGCGATCCGGTTTTCAAAGACGGCGCCTTCACCAGCAACAACGCCCAAATCCGCGCCTTTGCCATCCAGAAAACGATGCGGGCGATGGAACTGGGCGCTGAATGCGGCGCCAAGATTTACGTCTTCTGGGGCGGCCGCGAGGGCGCCGAAACCGACGCCGCCAAAAGCCCCGTCGAATCCATCAAGCGCTTCCGCGAAGCCATCAACTTCCTCTGCCAATACAGCATCGACCGGCGCTTCGGCTACAAATTCGCCTTCGAGGCCAAGCCCAACGAGCCGCGCGGTCATATCTATTTCGCGGTCACGGGCAGCTATCTGGCGTTCATCCCCACGCTCGACCATCCCCAGATGTGCGGCGTCAATCCCGAGGTGGCGCACGAACACATGGCCGGTTTGAATTTCGTCCATCAGGTCGCCGCCGCCATCGAGGCGAAAAAACTTTTCCACATCGACCTCAACGATCAGGAATTCGGCCGATTCGATCAGGATTTCCGCTTCGGCAGCGCGAACCTCAAACACGCCTTCTTCCTCGTGAAATTGCTGGAGGACCACCAATACAGCGGCCCACGCCATTTCGACGCCCACGCCTATCGCCCAAGCGATTACACCGACGTCAAGGAATTTGCCCGCGGTTGCATGCGCACGTACATGATCCTGAAGGATAAGGCCGCCCGCTGGAACGCCGACCGTGAAATCCAGCAGATCGTCAAATCCATCAACGTTCACGACCCGGCTCTTTCCCGGTTGACCGCCCGATATTCCAAATCCAACGCCGCCAAGCTGCTCGACGCCTCCCTCGACCGTGTCGATTTGGCCGCATCCCCGCTGCCGTATGAGCGGCTCGATCAGTTGACGATGGAACTGCTGATGGGCGTGCGGTAAGCTGTCTTGCCGAGGGATTTCGGGGCCGTAGCTCAATTGGGAGAGCACTGCCTTTGCAAGGCAGGGGTTGCCAGTTCGATCCTGGTCGGCTCCATATTGAATGAATTTGCCCCGGGCCAATCCACCCACATCGGCCGTACCGGCGACCAGTGCATCTTCTCTGGCTCGCTGGATTACTCCCGAGCGGGCGTTTGCCGTCATCGCGTTCTTATTCGGCCACGCCCTGGTTCTTGTCATCCCCCCGTTCCAAGCCGCCGATGAGCCGTTCCATTTTCTTCGTGCTTATCAGATCACCGACGGCGTCTTCATTTCGCGCCAGCACGATGCGCGCGGCGTTGCCATGGGAGAGTTTCCGGTCAGCCTTTATCAAGTCTGGCTCCCATTTTCGCACATGGGCTTTAATCTATCGGTCAAAGCGTCGTTGCAAGACATCCGCGATGGGCTGCGCATCCGTCTGAATCCGGCAAAACGAATGCGAATTGCGATTCCGAGCACCGCCTACTACAGCCCGGCGTGCTATTTGCCCCAGTGCGCGGGCATCATGATTGGCCGAGCGCTCGGCGTTGGGCCGCTGGCAATGTTGTACCTCGGCCGAGAGGCCAACCTGCTCGCCTGGATTCTGCTCGGGTACGCGTCCTTACGAGCGGCTCCCATGATTGCCCGGCCGCTTTTTCTGCTTCTGTTGATGCCGATGTCCATGTATCTCGCCTCAACCGCGTCGGCCGATGTTTCCACAAACGCCTTTGCGGTCCTCTTTACCGCGACCGTGTTAAAATACTCCGTCTTGCCGCAGCCTGATTCAATCGGACCCGCACGTTTTTTGGCTCTCTTGATGCTTTCGCTGGCGGTTTGTCTTTGCAAGTTCGCTTACGTCCCGCTGCTGGCCCTGCTGCTGCTGATCCCGCCCCGGAACTTCGGACGGCCCGCTCGGTACGCCGCCCAGATCCTCGTACTCGCCGCCGCCAGCGCTTCGGTTTGGCTCTTCTCGATTTCCATCGGCCCAGGCCTCGATGGCAAGATCCGACTGACCGACGAAGTCTCCGCCCGAATGCAGTTCCAATGGCTTGCGCACCATCCTCTTCGCTTCGCTCCGGTGTTGCTTCAAACGTTTCGGCTGAAAGGCTGGGTCGTCCTTCAGAGTTATGTTGGCCTGATCGGATGGCTCGACATGTTTCTTCCCGCGGCATTCGTCATCGGCTATCTGATCCTGTTGATCCTGGCATGTTTGCCGAACGACGATAAGCCGCCGCTTCCGCCTCCGTGGCGAGCCGCCGTCATCGTCCTGCCCGCCGTTGTCTGCTCCTTCCTCATCATCGCACTGCTGAGTTATCTATATTGGACACCCGTGCAAGCCGCATTTATCGACGGCCTTACTGGCCGATATCTCATCCCCTTGTCCCCGGCCGTATTTCTGGTGATGTCTTCCGCCATGCGCCGCGATTCTCGATTTCGATGGCCATGCTCCGCGCGCACGCTCAACGCACTGATGGTCCTCATTTCCATCTTCGCCTGCATTTATTTCCTCGCCGTGGTCCGGAATCGATATTACGGCTGAGACTTGGGGGCTTCCCACTTCACTTCCCCGCCGACAATCGTCGCGCGCGCCTGTCCCTTCACTTCCCATCCGTTAAACGGGCAATTGCGGCTTTTGCTGTGGAATTTCCGCGCATCGATCGTCCAGGCCCGCCGCGGGTCGATGACCGTGACATCCGCCACCGCCCCGTCTCGCAACGTGCCGCGATCGAGTTTCACGATCTGCCCCGGCCGCGTGGACATCAAGTCGATCAATTTCATCCATCCGACGTGGCCGGGTTCAACCAGGGCCTTCACGTACAGCGGCAACGCGCATTCCAAGGCGATGATGCCCATGGGCGCATCGGGGAATTCCAATTCCTTTTCCTCGGTTCGATGCGGGGCGTGATCGGTGGCCAGGCAGTCGATGGTCCCGTCTTTCACGCCCTCGATGCACGCCGCCACGTCGGCCGCCGTGCGCAGCGGCGGATTCATCTTGAAATTCGTGTCGTAGCCCCGGCAGCTTTCGTCCGTCAGCAGCAGATGATGCGGCGAAACCTCCGCGGTGACCGTCTGTTTGTCGCGCTTGGCGCGGCGAATCAGCTCCACGCTCCAGGTCGTGCTGACGTGTTGCACGTGATACCGGCAACCGATCGTCCGGTTCAGCAGCAGATCGCGGGCGATCATCAGTTGTTCCGCCTCGGCCGGGATGCCGCTCAAGCCCAGCGTCGTCGAAACGATCCCCGAATGCATCGATCCCCCCGCCAGCGTCGGCTCCTCGCAATGTTGCATGATGCAGGCGTCGAACATCTTGGCGTATTGCAGCGCCTTGCGCATGACCGAGGCATCCGCCACGCCCACCCCGTCGTCGCTCAGCGCGACGGCCCCGCGTTGCAGCATCGACCCGATCTCCGCCAGTTCTTTTCCCTGACGCTCCTTGGTGATCGCCCCGATCGGCAGCACGTTCGCCAGGGCCACGCGCTGCGCTTCACGCAGGATAAATTCGATCTGCCCCTCGTTATCCAGCGGCGGCTTGGTGTTGGGCATGCAGCAGACCGTCGTGAATCCGCCCGCCACCGCCGCCAATGCCCCGCTGGCGATCGTCTCCTCCTCCTCATCCCCCGGCTCGCGAAAATGCACGTGAATGTCGATCAGCCCCGGCGTGACGAAACATCCTTCCGCGTCGATGGTTCGATCCGCCTTCCCCAAATTCGTCCCGATCCCCGCGATCTTGCCATCGCGGATCAACAGGTCCGCCTTCCGCTCCAGCTTTTGCGACGGATCGAGAATTGTCCCGTTTTGGATCAGGATGCTTGGCATCAACGCGACCTTCCCCAAAAGATTAACCGCGAAGGCCGGGAGGCTTCGCCTGCCCGGGCGAAGATCGCGAAGTTGCGCGAAGGCAATATCAATTTGATTTCTTCGCGCAACTTCGCGTTCTTCGCGTCTTCGCGGTAAAGCATTCCCAAGTTGCTACTTTTTCTTGGCGTCATGGCTTTGCTCGATTCCCGCCTGTGCCACCAGGTATAAAACCGCCATTCGCACGGCCAGGCCGTTGGTCACCTGAGTCAGAATTCCGCTGTTGGGTCCGTCGGCGATGTTCGAGCCGATCTCGATTCCGCGGTTCATCGGCCCTGGATGCATCACGAACACGTCCTTCTTGCACCGCGCGAACCGCTCCGTCGTCAACCCGAACAGCCGGGTGAACTCCCGAACGGACGGGAACTGGCTGGTCTTGATCCGCTCGAACTGCACGCGCAGCATGTTGATCACGTCCACTTCCCCGACGATCGAGTCGAAATCGTACACGCAACGCGCCCCCAGCGATTCAAACGCCCGCGGCAGCAACGTGGGCGGGCCGACCAGAATCACTTCCGCCCCCAGCTTCTTCAATCCCCAGAGATTCGAGCGGGCCACCCTGCTGTTGACGATGTCGCCGACGATCGCCACCTTAAGTCCCGCGATTTTCCCAAAGCGCTCGCGGATCGTGTACAGATCAAGCAATCCCTGGGTGGGATGCTCGTGCGCCCCGTCGCCGGCGTTCACCACGCTGCACTTCACCGAGCGCGAAAGCATCTCGGCCGACCCGGCGGCCGGATGACGCAGGACGATCACGTCCACCCCCATCGCCTCGATGTTCCGGGCCGTGTCGGTCAGGGTTTCGCCCTTGCTGACGCTGGAGCCTTTTTCCGAAAAATCGATCACGTCCGCGCTGAGCCGCGACGCGGCCAGCGAAAAACTGGTCCGGGTTCGCGTGCTGTCCTCGAAGAAGGCGTTGACGACCACCCGGCCGCGGAGCGCGGGAACTTTCTTGATGCTGCGCGTGGAAACCTCGCGGAAGGACTGGGCCGCGTTCAATAAAAATTCCAACTCCGCCGCCGACAGCGATTCCAGCGTCAGCAGATGCTTCCGCGTCCAGACCATGGAGCGATGTTGATGTGCGTGGGCCATCAGGTCCGAGGCTCCACCAGAATTTCATCGCGGCCGTCGGTTTCGCTCAGCCGCACGTTAACCCGATAATCGCGCGGGATGTCCTGGAGCGTCAGTCCGACGAAATCCGCCTGAATGGGCAACTCCCTGCCTCCGCGATCGACCAGGACCGCCAGCCGGACCGTTCCCGGCCTGCCGAAATCGCTCAGCGCATCCAATGCCGCCCGGATCGACCGCCCGGTAAACAGCACGTCATCCACCAGGATCAGCGGAACCGCGTCGATGTCGATGTTGATTTCCGTTGGCCGGACGACGGGATTAGGCCCGATTTCGGAAAGGTCATCGCGATACAGCGTGATATCGAGCACACCCCGCCCGATCCGGCCGAATCCGCGTGACGCGAGTCCCTGCGCCAGCCGTTCGGCCAGGATTTCACCTCGGGTTCGGATTCCGATGATATTGAGCGGGGAGGGCGGCGAAAACGCTGCCGCGATGCGGTCGATCATCATCTCGACGGTCCGCCTCACGTCCGAAACGTCGTAAACCGTGCGCATCGAAAGCCGAAGGATACGGGAATGTCCGCCGGTTGCAAGCGCACCCGCATTCCGCGTAGAAGCGATTTCCCACCCTTTTAGCGGCCGCGTTTACGCGGCGTTTCCCTTACCCGGCATGGGGAATTTCCGCTGCCCCGATTCCCATCCCGCTTCGTGCCCTTTGCCGCTTCGCGGTAATCTGTATTTGAGCGTCGCAAGCGTATTAGCCCGGGCCGTTCAGATGGAACAGAAACACCGCCGCCGCGACGGCGACGTTCAGGGAATCCGTGCCCAGCTTCATCGGAATGGTGACGCGCCGGTCGCAATGGGCAATCGTGATCCGGTCCAATCCCTGGGCTTCGCTGCCGAAGACGACCGCCATGCGCGGAACCCGCTTGACGGAACGCAGCGGCTCGGCGTCGTCGGCCAGCACGGCGGCCAGCCGCTCGATTCCCATGGCTTTCAACGTGTCCAGATCGGCCGGGAGATCGTGGCTGCGGAGGATGGGCAGGGAGAAAATGCACCCCATGGAAACGCGGATGCTCTGGCGGAAATAGGGATCGCAGCACCGTTCGCCGCAGAGCATCGCGCGGCTGCCGAACGCCGCGGAAATGCGAATCAGCGCCCCCAGGTTTTCCGTGTTGGTGATCTGCTGGCAAACGGTCAACAGCACCGGCTCCGGCGGCGGCGGAATGACGGATTGAAGGGAAGGCGAGGGTGGCCGGATTCCGCAGGCCAGGACACCGCTGTGAAATTCGAATCCGATGATCCGCTCGATGAGTTGATCGGATGCGACGAACAGGGCAATATTAGCCGGCACGAGCGGGGCGATGGCGGCCGATTTTCGCTCGGCCAGCAGGACGGATTCGACCGGTGTCGAGCTGGCCAGCAATCGCCGCACGACGTTCTCGCCCTCGGCGATGAACCGATCTCCCTCGCGCGCCAACTCCTTGTCCTTAAGATTACGGTAGGGAGCGAGTTGGGGATCATTCAGAGAAACAATGGATAATGGATAATGGATAATGGACAATTATCAATTGTCCATTATCCATTGTCCATTGTTTATGACCACGGCGTCTGCGACTCCGGCGGCTCATCGCGGCGAAGTCGGGGGCGGGGAAGGTTGGTGACCGGCGGCGGCACGGCGCGAAGACGCGGCGGCGCGGGGGGCGAAGTCGGCGGCGGTGGTGGGGGAGCCGGAGGCGGCGGTGGATCGACCGGGAGATCGGGTTCGACGACCCGCACGCGCCTTGCCCGCCGGCCGCGCGTGCGGTTCATCTCGGCCAGGTCCTCCCAGGCGTAGGCGCACGGCACGCTCAGCAGCGCGCAGGCAATTCGGACCGTCAGCTCGGCAGCCAGGGGCGCGTTGAAATAAGGGCCGGGCAAGTGCAGGAGGAGAAGCACCAGCTTGAAGAGGGCCGAGATGCTGATGAGCAGGACAATCGTCCCGGCCCACAGCCGCCCGGTTTTGATCAGCGCGCCCAGCAGAAGCAGGATTAGGCCGGGGGCGAGATAGAGAATGGAGGTAGGCTCCAGCAGTTCGATTAGTTCATATCTGGACCGGTTGGGGAAGTTGGGGTCCGACAGCAGAACGATTCCTCCGGCGATCAACCAGACGAACAGGCAGATCGCCCCGGCGAGCCGGGCGGCTCGCGACAGGAAGACGACTGTGGAAGCGCTCGATCCCATGACCTCCGCCGCAAACAATTATCGCACTTGGAAACCGGGCGCATTTTGCATATATTGCCGGCACGCAAAGCAAATCACGCCGTCAGAACGGATCGAATTGAGCGCCAGCAAGCCCGAGAATCCCGATGGTTCCACCCATGATACCCAAAATCCCGGCGGCGACGGACTGCGCTGGATGGATTATGGGTTCCTTGCCGCATTTTGCGTGGCGCTGTTCGGCTACGTGGCGATCAGCGGCCGCCCGCTGACCCTGCACGAGGCCCGGCTCCCGGAATGCTCGCGCGAGATGATGGCCCGGCACAACCTGCTCGTCCCCATGGACGGCCAGCGCCCCTGGCTGGAGCGCCCGCCGTTCCCACACTGGTGCATGATCGCCGTGGCCACAGTCATCGGCCAGGCTTGCGATAATGAATGGTCGGTGCGAATCCCGGCGGCGCTGGCGGGATTGCTCATCGTCGTCATGGTGGCACGGATGGCGGCGGGGTGGTTCGGACGGGGCGTCGGAATCATCGCCGGACTTCTCCTGGCCACCATGTACGAGTTCTATGCCTATTCCACGTTGGCCGAGGACGACATTTTTCTTGCCCTGCTGGTTGTGGCGGCGATGGCCCTGTTTGTGAGGATGGAATTCCTGGTCGATCCCGGGGTGGAAGATCGCCGAGTAGGTTTACTGGGCTGGCGCCCCTGGCGCATCGCGGCGTTCTTCGTTCTGCTGGGCCTGACGAATCTGGCGAAGGGTCCGATCGTCGGCGCCGCCGTGGTGATCGGAACCATCGCGGCGTATTTCCTGATGCCGTCAATCCTCTGGCAATCGGGCGATTTGTCCGTGATTTTCCATTGGCAGCCGGAGCAGCGGCGACGCGCCCGCCGATACTTCTGGCTTTGGGGAATCCTGGCCGCCGCGGCCATCGCGCTCAGTTGGCACGTCTACGTCGCCCGGCTCTATCCCGGCCCCGGCGGATATCTGGCCAATCTTCGCTACGACTTTTCCGGCACGCACGAATTTGATGAGCCGTGGTGGTATTACCCGGTGATGCTGCTGGGACGCGCAATGCCGTGGACGCCGGCGGCGCTGGTGGCGCTGGCACTTACCGCGCGGGCGGCGTGGCTCGATCGCGATCGGGTCATGCGCTTCCTGTGGTGCTGGGCCATCGTGCCCATCGTCGTTCTGTCAATTCCACTTCGCAAACATCACCATTATCTGGTGCCGAGCCTCGCTCCCTGGGCGATCCTGGCTGCGCTGGCCGTCAAGCCAATCGCACAATTCATGTTCAAGGGCCTGGAATGGTCGCGCCGGCCGTGGTTTGGGTTGCTCGCGATTGCATTTCCCGGAACGGTCGCGCTGGCGATTCTCGCGTGGAAGGGACTGCTGGCGCAGACCGCCGATTTGCATTCGCAGCTTGAATCCGCGGCGATCGTCGTCGTGCTGCTGAACGGCTGCGTCTGGGCGTTCTATCACGGGATGTGGATCAACAACGGGCGATGGATGTTGGCGGCAATCGTGATCGGCGTCGCTGGGGGATATAGCTGGGCTCAAACCCATTTGCGGGATGACACCGTCGCCGACACGCGGTTTCTCCGGCAAAAAGTCGAGGCGGTCGTGCCGAGGGACAAGCTTCTCGCCGTTGACGCTTCCATCGGTCCGCTCGATTTCTTCCGCGTGCAATTCTATTTGCGGCCCAGCGCGCTGCTGCTGCACAACCCCACCTTTCTTCGCAGCGACCGAATCCACGCGGCCGACGTCTACGTAGTGGGAAGCGTCCAGGACCTGCCGTTGCTGGAGAAACTGGGTGAAACCGAATTGATCGCCCGCTCGCCGCGGCCGCCGAAGCAGAACGTGCCGGAGTTGGCGTTGTTTCATTTGACGTTCGCGACGGATTTGAAGCGATATCCACCGCCGGCGGTCTCACCGATGCAGGCGATGATGCGCCAGCCGGGTCCCTGGTGCGGGCCGGACGTGCCCGCGGCGCGCTAGTTTCCCCGTGTAGCCGGCGGGCTTGCCCGCCGTATGTCCTGAGAAAGCTCGCCAGCCACGCGGCGAATCACGCCGTCCCAATCGCCCGGAGTGGCCTGACGGAAAAGCCGCATCGTCGGATACCACGGGCTGTCCAGCCGGTCGCGCAGCCACTGGAACCCAGGATTGCAGGGAACCAGCGTCCAGACCGGGCGTCCCAGACCACCGGCCAGGTGCGCGACGCTTGTGTCCACCGAAATTACCAGGTCCAGGTTCGACACCAGCCCCGCGGTATCGGCGAAGTCGTGAAGCTCATCGCCCATCTGAATCACCCGCAGTCCCGGCGGAACGGGCTGATTCGCTTCCGGACCTTTTTGCAGGCCGTAGAAGGTGACTCCCGGAATCGCCGCCAGCGGCGCCAGCGTCGCCAGCGAGCACGACCGCGCATTTTGCCTGTCGTTTCCCGCCCATACCAGCCCCACCTTGAACGATGCATCGCCCATCAGCCGGTTGGCCCATTGCTCGATGCGCTGCGGCCGCGCCGACAGGTAGGGCACATTCGCGGGAATCGTCTTCATCGTCGTGCCGAAAACCAGCGGCAGGCTTAGCAGCGGCGTCTGCCAATCGAACGCCGGCAAACGCTCTCCCCGCGCAAACACCGCCGAGATTCCATGCACCCGATTCAGCAACGGGACCAATTCAGCCTGGCATTCCAACAGCACCGTGGCCCCCCGCTCGGCCACCAGCGGCGCATAGCGGATAAAATGCATCGCATCGCCGAACCGGGCGTCAGAAAGGAGAAGGATGGTTTTGCCTCGCGCGTCCTGCCCGGTCCATCGCGCCTGGGAAAAGTCCCGTCCCAACCGCATCCACTGCGGCATCCGCAGCCGCCATTCGAATTCCTTCCAACCCTCCTCGAATTCGCCCAGCGTCAGCAGCGACCAGGCGTAGTTCCAATGCGCCTCCACAAAGTCGGCCTTCAGTTCGATCGCCCGGCGATAGGCGGCGATGGCCTCGTCAAGTTGCCCATTGTCCTTCAATGCGTTGCCCAGATTGCTGTGCGCTACGGCTAGGTCAGGCTTGATCCGAATGGCCTGCCGATGGGAAGTGATGGCCTCATCAAGTTGCCCCTTTTCCTTCAGGGCGTTGCCGAGATTGCTGTGCGCTTCGGCTAGATCGGGCTTGAGCCGAATCGCCTGCCGACAGGCAGCGATCGCCTCATCAAGTTGCCCCACGTTCCTCAATGCGTTGCCCAGATTGCTGTGCACCTCGGCAAAATCAGGTTTGAGCCGAATGGCCTGCCCATAGGCGGCGATGGCCTGATCGACTTGCCCCCTGTCCTTTAAGGCTCCGCCGAGGTTGCTGTAATAATTCGCATTGGTTGAACAAATCGCGATTGCCCGCCGGATGAATTCCACGGCCGCGTCCAACCGGCCCGCCTGGATGGCCAGCACCCCGGACAGATGCAATGCGTCCGCATGATCGGGCTGCTGGGCCAGGACCTGCCGGTAAAGTTGCTCGGCCTCGCCCAACCGCCCGGCCTGGTGGTGCTGCACTGCCAGATCGAAGGCTTGTTGGATCGTGGGTCCGGGCATGTCGTAACCGGGCACTATCCGGTGCGGATTGCTCTTTCGCAAGCGAGTGCCATGAGTTGCATTCCGGAACAAATCGCCGCGACCTGAATCGGACGTTGTGGAGCGCGGGCACGCTATCCGCGATTCGACTTGTGCCGAGAAAGCTCGGCGGCCACGCGGCGAATCACGCCGTCCCAATCGCCCGGGGTGGCCTGACGGAAAAGCCGCATCGTCGGATACCACGGGCTGTCCTCTCGCTCCAGTAGCCACCGAAAATCCGGTGCAAACTGAAGCATTGCCCACACCGGCCTGCCCAGTGCCCCGGCCAAATGCGGCACGGAAGTATCGGTAGTAATAATCAGGTCCATCAGCGACATCACCGCCGCGGTATCGGCAAAGTCGCTCAGTTCCGGGCCGAGATCGATCAATTCCAATTCCATCGCCGGATGTATCGCCTGTTCCCCGGCCGGACCTTTCTGGAGACTGTAAAACTTGACGCCCCGAGCGGTAAGCAGCGGCGCCAACTGTTGCAGGTTCAGCGATCGTGTTCGATCATGCTTGAACCGAGCACTGCCCGCCCATGCCAGGCCGACTCTCAATTGTCCGTCGGGATGGCCGAGCGTTCGGCTCCATGCATCCACCAGCGCCGGATCGGGGCTCAGATAGGGCACGATATTGGGAATGTTGGCTAAATTTGTCCCGAAAACCCGCGGCAGGCTCAGCAAAGGACAATGGAGATCAAAGTCCGGCAGGGGCTGGCCAGAAGCCACCACTTGGCATCTCCCGGCCATCGTCTGGAAGAGCCGTTGGAGTTCGGCCTGACATTCCACGATGATTTTCCCGCCCCTTTCTTCCACCAGCGGCAAGTAACGGATGAATTGAAGGGCATCCCCGAGGCCCTGCTCGGCGTAGAGCAGAATAACGCGACCTTGCATTGGCGAGCCGTCCCATTGCGGCCCAGGAAGGTCTCGCACGGGGGACGAAAAATCCTTGCATTTCCATCGCCATTCATATTCTTCCCAGCCTGCTTGGAAATCCCCTCGCAACAGCAGCGCCAAAGCAAGATTGAAGTGGGCTTCGGCGTAGCTGGGTCTGAGCACAATGGCCTGGCGATAGGCGGCCAGGGCCTCATTGAATTGTCCTTTGTCTCTCAGGGCATTGCCGAGATTGTTGTGGGCTTCGGGCAAGTTGGGCTTGAGGGCAACGGCCTGCCGGCAGGCGGCAATGGCCTCATCGAGTTGTCCTTTGTCTGTCAGAGCATTGCCGAGATTGTTGTGGGCTTCGGCGTAGTTGCCCCTGAGGGCAATGGCCTGCCGGCAGGCGGCGACGGCCTCATCCAGTTGCCCATTGTCCTTTAACGCGCCGCCGAGATTGCTGTGCGCTTCGGCGGATTCCGGCTTGAGCCGAATCGCCTGCCGATGGGAAGCGACCGCCTCGTCCAGTCGCCCCTTGCTTTGCAAGGCGTTGCCCAGATTGGTGTGCGCTTCGGCGAAATCAGGCTTGAGCCGAATGGCCTGGCGGCAGGCGACGATGGCCTCATCAAGTATTCCTTTGTCTTTCAACACTATGCCGAGATTGCTGTGCGCTTCGGCGGAGTTGGGGTTGAGGGCGATGGCCCGACGGATCAAATCCACCGCAACGTCATTCCGTCCCATCTGATGGGCAATCACTCCCCGAAGGTGCATCGCATCGGCATGCTCCGGCTGCCGGGCCAGGATTTGCCGGTAAAGCTGCTCGGCCTCGCGCAGCCGCCCGGCCTGGTGGTGCTGCAATGCCAGATCGAAGGCTTGTTGGATCGTGAGTCGGGCCATGCGGTAAACGGGCACTATCCGGTCGGGATCGCGCTTTCGCAAGCGAGCGTCATCAGTTGCCATCGGGAACAAATCGCCCCGACCTGAGTCGAAGGATGTGGAGCGCGGGCGCGCTAGCCGCGATTCGATTTGTGCCCAGAAAGCTCGGCGGCCACGCGGCGAATCACCCCGTCCCAATCGCCCGGGGCGGCTTGACGGAAAAGCCGGATCGTCGGATACCAGGGACTATCGGCGCGGTCGAGCAACCATCGCCAATCCGGCGGGAACGGGAGCAGCAGCCAGACGAGTTTGCCCATCGCGCCGGCGAGATGGACAACGGCCGTATCCACGGAAATTACCAGATCGAGATTCTCGATCAGCGCCGCGGTTTCGGCGAAATCCGTCAGGTTCGCGGACCAATCGGACAAGGCGATGCCGCCGGTCGCGGGCGGCGGGGCGGTTTGCAGGCTGTGAAATCGCACCGCTTCCACCGCCGACAGCGGCGAGAATCTCTCCAGTGGAATCGAACGATTACGATCGGCGCGGTTGTCGGCGCTTCCGGCCCAGGCCAATCCCACGCGCAGGAATTTCCCGGATGGCTCCATCCGCTTGCGCCAGGAATCGGCGGCCTCGGCCTCGGCGGCCAGGTAGGGAATCGTCGCGGGGATGGTTGCCATCGTGGTCCTGAAAACGCCCGGCAGGCTCGGCAGTGGACATTGACAGTCAAACGCGGGCAGAGGTTGTCCGGGGGTGACGATCCCGCCGACGCCGGGGAAATTGCGAAAAAGCCGCTCCAGCGCCGGCTGGCATTCGAGCACGATTTTCCCGCCCATGCCGGCGACCAGCGGAGCGTAGCGGATGAAATGGATCGCGTCGCCGAAGCCTTGCTCGGCGTGGAGAAGAACGGTTTTGCCTTCGAGTGGTTGGCCTTTCCAGGGGGGTTGGGCGAAATTCCGCGGCGCCAGGGCGGCGGTGCATTGCCGGCGCCATTCGTATTCCGGCCAGCCCCGCTCCAGATTTCCAGTGACCAATTCCGCCAACGCCAGGTTGAGATGGGCCGCTGGAAAATCAGGCCTGAGGCGGATGGCGTTGCGATAGGCGTCGATGGCGCGATCGAACCGGCCGATGCAGGCCATCGCCGCGCCCAGGCAGAGCTGGGCCTCGGGCAACGATGGCTTTATCGCTATCGCCTTTTGGGCCGCCGCGATTGCCTGGTCAAACTTCCAGCCTTCGCGGAGGGCGTTGCTCAGGTTCACCTGCAACTCCGCGACGTCCGGCCGAAGCCGGATCGCTTCGGTAAACGCCGCCAGCGCCTCGTCGGGCTTTCCACGGCGGCCCAGAAGCACGCCCAGATTCGTATGCGCTTCGTACAATTCGGGTTTCAAACGAATGGCCTGACGGAGTTCGTTGATTGCCGGATCGATTTGGCCGGCGTGGCCGAGCGCAACCCCCAGAGCGTAATGGACCCTGGCGTCGTTGGGGAATTTCGCCAGGACATCCCGGCAAATCCTGACAGCCTCGCCCGGCTTGCCCAGGGCGACGGTTTGGGCCGCAAGCTGGAGCGCTTGAGACACCTGGGCCGCGGGATCGGGTCGTTTGGCGAACATCGGGATCAAGGTTTTCCCATCGCGGGCGGAGGCTGTCCAGTCAATCAGCCAATTGTCCATTGTCAATTGCCCATTGCGCCTTGACGTATCCCGATTCACTGGAATAATCGCGCCTCACCATGGAGCCGACGCGAACCGATCCGATTCCCAATCCGGCCGTGCGCCGATTGAGCCTTTACCTTCGGCAGCTTGAAACCTTCAAGCGCAAGGACCGCCGCACCGTGTCCAGCAAACAACTGGGCGAAAGCCTCAACCTGACCGATGCCCAGGTTCGCAAGGACCTGGCGTACTTCGGACAGTTTGGCCATCCCGGCGTCGGGTATCGCGTCGAGGACCTGATCCAACAGGTCCGTCGAATCCTGGGGACCGACAAAATCTGGAACGTGCTGCTGGTGGGGGCCGGCAACCTGGGGCGGGCCCTCATGGCCTACAACGGCTTCGACGCCAAGGGATTTCGCCTGGTCGCCGTGTTCGATTCCGACCCGGCCAAGATCGGCAAGCGACAGGGTCCGTTCCCCGGCCGGCCTGATGCCGATGCCTCCGGCAGCAAGCGGTTCTTCGTCATCCAGCCGATGTCCGAACTGAAGCCCACGGTCGAAAAGCAGGCCATTCGCCTGGCGATCCTGGCCGTTCCGGCCGACAGCGCCCAGGAAGTCGCCGACCAATGCGTCGAGGCCGGCATCCGCGGCCTGCTGAATTTCGCGCCGGTTTCGTTGCATTTCCCCTCCCAGATCGCCATGAACGCCGTCGACCTTGCGGTGCAACTGGAGCAGTTGTCCTTCCAGGTGAACTTTTCCCCGCTGGGACAAACGGTATAAGTCAGCAATATGGCAATGTCGGTTCCGCAGATCCTGGCCTTGGCGCTGCAACATCACCAGGCGGGTCGGTTTGCCGAGGCGGAAAAGTTGTATCGGCAGGTGCTGGCGCGAGAGCCGGGCAATGCGCATGCGTTGCACCTGCTGGGCGTGGCGGCTCATCAGTCAGGAAATCATGAGATGGCCTTGGGCCTGATTCGGCAGGCCGTCGCGGCCAATCCGTCGGCGGGGGATTTTCGAACCAACCTGGCGCTGGTGCTGATGGCGCTGAATCGCGGCGAGGAAGCGGTGCAGGAGGCCCGGAAAGGCGCGGACCTGAATCCGGCGTCGGCGATGGGCCAATTCATATTTGCTCAGGCGCTGGATAGTCTGGGGATTACGCTGGCTCAGAATGGAAAGCTGGATGAGGCGTTGGCCAACTTCCGTCGGGCCATTGAGCTTATGCCCGGGCGTGCGGAGATCCACAACAATCTGGCCAACGTGCTGAAGGATCAGGGGAAGTTGGAAGAAGCGATCGCGGCCTATGGTCAGGCGGTGCGGCTGCGGCCGGAGGTTCCGATTGCTCATTACAATTTGGGCACGGCCCTGAACGAGTTGGGAAATTTCGATGAAGCGATAGCCGCGTTCAGACAGGCGTTGCGGCTGAGTCCGGATCATGCCAAGGCTTGGGACAATCTGGGGATCGCGCTGATGAGTCAGGGCAGGCTGGAGGAAGCGGTCACGGCGTTTACGAATGCGATTCGCATCGAGCCTGAATCTGACGATGCGCAGTGGAATCTGGCCTGGGCATTGCTTCTGGCGGGCAATTTTGAAAAGGGGTGGCCGCAATACGAGATGCGATGGCGGTCCTCGAATTTTAGGGGGGCGAGGCGTGATTTTGCCCAGCCGCAATGGGACGGCGGGGATTTGCATGGCCGGCGGATTCTGCTTCACGCGGAGGGCGGGATTGGGGATACGGTGCAGTTCATTCGCTATGCCCCGATGGTGGCGGGGCGCGGCGGACGGGTGATCGTGTCCTGCCAACCGGAGATGGTCCAGCTTGTCCGCTCCTGCGCCGGCGTGGAGGAATCATTGGCCAGCGGCGAACCATTGCCGCCGTTTGACGTTCATTGCCCGCTGATGAGCCTTCCGCTGGCATTCAAAACCGATTTGCAATCGATTCCATCCACGACGCCGTACCTGAAGGCGGATGCGGATCGCCTCGCCGCGTGGTCGACGCGATTGCCGCCCGATCCAGATCATCCGCGCATCGGTCTGGCCTGGGCCGGCCGGCCGGAAAACCCGAACGACCGCAACCGCTCAATTCGACTGGATCAGTTGGCCCCCTTGTCGGCCCTGAAGCAGGCGCGATTCTTCAGCCTGCAAAAAGGCCCCGCCGCCGCCCAGTCCCGCCGCCCGCCGCCGGGGATGGAATTGATAGATTACACCGATGATTTGCACGACTTTTCCGACACCGCCGCGATGCTGGCCCATCTCGATTTGATTGTGACCGTGGACACGGCCGTCGCCCACCTGGCCGGGGCGTTGGCCAGGCCCGTTTGGGTGATGTTGCCCTACGTGCCCGACTGGCGATGGATGCTGGATCGCGACGATTCGCCGTGGTATCCGACGATGCGATTATTTCGCCAGCGGACGATGGGCGACTGGAGCGGGCCGATTGCGGAAATTTCGCGCCAGATGCGGTCGGCTTTTGCGAGATAGGTTTATTTGAGTTGGGATGGAGGCGGGGAAGCGCAAATCCATATCGGGAATTTCGGCAATGGGTCACTTTCATTCCCGAAAGCCCACGGATAGCTATCCGTGGGTTCTTTTGTCCTTCGAAAATTCCAAATTGACCCCCCACCGAAAATTCCGGACCAATTCCACGCACATCCGCATGGCGACGGCCAGGGCCGCGTCGGTGAAATCGTAGTGGTCGTCGTGCCGATCCTTGCGCGGCCTGCCCACTTCAGTGGGCAGGTGGCCTTGTCATTCAAAGGTGCCGATCGCCGATACGGGGCGAATCAGACACGAACGTCCCGACGCCGGCATTAAACACACTGAACGCATGTTGACTTTTAATTAGTGAATGATAACATAAGCGATCGTTGTAATTGGTTTGGCTGAAAGTTCCTGTCCGTTGAACGATGGCGCGAGGGGTGGCGGAGGAAAACAAAAGTGTTCAATTTATTCGCACATCGGGATTTTGGTTCATGGCGGGCGACTTGGGCTTTTGCCGTTGCGGCGCATTTTAGGCGCAAACTGCGGCAATGCCGAGCGTTGGTGCAATCTTCCCTACAGCGCCGGCGCCTTACGGCATTCAACGCTCGGCCGATGCCTCGAACCGATGAATTCTTGACTGGCCGCTTTACATCGTTGATCGCGATATGCTTGATGACTGCTGGCATCGGGGGCTGCGCGCATAACGGCGCTACGTCCCTTAATCCAGCGCCGGGCAGGGAAACGCCTGTCGGGGCGATCAACACGTATTGCAAGGCCGTCGAAAATGGTGACGCCAGCATCGTTGCGGATTCGTATGATACGCCTCGCGACTTGGTCTGCCGGCTGACGTGGGCACAGGCTCAGATTGCAGGCTTTCAATTGTTCCAAGCCATCGAGGCCTGCCTAGGTCCCGATGCTGGCCATGAATTCGACTGGTACGCGGAGGGAGACCGGTGTGTGAGGCTGAAACTATATACATCCGCCGATTTTCGAGCAGTACCGGGATATCCGGCTCCGGATGCGGCGGACGGAAAGTTTGGGCCCCGTGGCAGTTGGCTACCAATGTGCCGCGGGTCAGATGGGATTTGGCGGATTGACCTTGGAATGGACCCGATACGTCCGATCGACTTGCGGCACACGATCGACCTGGAGCAAAAGCGAGCGGCGCTATATCACCGACTTACGAGTGCCGTGAAGCAAGGGCAAATTTCTGACGTCGGTCCGATTCTCTCTTCTTTAGAAGCCCAGGATTTCCAGATTAGTCACGAGTGGGGGGAACTGGACGGCGAAGAGCCAACCGAGCCACCGCTGCCAAACCGCGCGAGCCTTGATTCTACGAATTTCGATCAGACCACTCCTCAAGGGGCAATAGGGGCGTATTACCGGGCTTTTGTCGAACGCGACGAAAAGGGGATTGCTGGTTTTTTCTATTCTGAGGGCGACCCACGGGGAAGGCTCGCGGAGGCAAACGCCGAGAGGATTCTGGCGGCTCTGCGATTCAAGGACGCGATCGATCGGAAGTTCAACAATGGGGGTGAAGCATTCGTATCCGACGACGTAGGGCTAATCGCGCCTGCCGACTTGGTTTGGTGGTGCGATGTCGAACAAGAACGGGGGGATCATGCGGTTGGCGTCTTTGAAAACAACAGCCAAGTTTCCTTTCGGAAGGTCGATGGTGTCTGGAAACTGGACATCACGCCCGCCAAGCCGCAGACGCCAACGGGACTGGCCAGCAAAATGGCGCGTGATTCTAAAATCCTGGATCAGGTAACGGCTGACGTTTTAGCCGGGAAATATAAGGAGCTTTCGCAAGTGC
>JBEKIV010000019.1:0-27183 GCA_050011595.1 Tepidisphaeraceae bacterium | reverse complement strand
AAACACCACTGTTGTCCAGACATTGTAATGATAGGAATTCCATTGATCCGGATACTCCAGAACCGAATCGGTGCCGTCGTACACCAGGCTCCCGTCGTTGGGCGAATTGAGATACACGTTTCGATTCCCCCACCCCATGTTGTCGGGGAACAAATAGCCGCTGTTTTGATCGATGTACATCAGCATCGCGGCCCCCACTTGCCGCAGGTTGCTGGCGCATTGCACCGTCATCGACTGTGCCCGGGCGCGAGCCAGGGCGGGCAGCAGAATGGCGATCAGCACCGCAATAATCCCGATCACCACCAGAAGCTCCACCAGCGTGAACGCTTCTCGGCTCCCAGTCCCGATCCGCTTGAACATGAGCAGCGACCTCTCGCAAAACCCCGCACGAATGACCCACAATACTGAATCGGCGCCTTCCGCGATATCCTTTTCATTTCCGTAACGGCGTGATCGGCCCGGTCGCGGCCGCGGCGATCGGTTCGACGTACACGGTCAATCCGTTGAACCGGAACGGCGTGCCGTAGGGTTTGATGTCGTAAGGCGTGGCTTGCACGTCAAAATGAAACTCCGGCAACGCCCGGAGTTGGCCGAGCTGCAACAAGTCCATCTCGTGAAGCTGCTGCTCGAGTTGACGATCCAGCCTGGCCAGATCGAGGACTTGCCCGCCAATCGCGGCGACGCTCGGTTGAGTCGGCGGCGTCGGCGAAGCGGAAACCGGCGTAAGCGCAACGGCGGTCAGGGTTACGATGGACGTGGCAAGCCAGCGGATCATAAAAGCCTCCGGGGCAAAAATGAGGTGCAAGCCCATGCCGATTATCCATTAGATGCCCCGGCGCGAGGAAAGTTTCAAGGCGCTACGGGGGGAATGTTGGCCAGAGTCTTGATCATTTCAGACCTCACCAAGCCATGAACGTGGTCGAACGAGCCGGGGAGTTTCAGCCCGGCCGCGCGGGCGTGCCCGCCGCCGCCGAATTGCTCGGCGAATCTCGCCGCGTCCACCTGCCCCTTGCTGCGCAGGCTCACGCGGATGGCCGAGCCATCCGGCGGCTCGATCATCAGGATCGACACCTCCACCGAGCGGATTTGCAGCGGCACGTTGATCAGGTTTTCGGTGTCGGATATCGCGGCGCCCGTCTGCTCGAAATCGCTCTTTCGCACGGACATGACCGCCAGCCGGCCCCCGTCCGCAAGCTCCAACGAATCCTGCGCTCGGGTCTGCAGCGCCAATCGCTCGGCCCGTTCGTTCTGATAGAGATGCTGATACATCTTGTCGGTATCGACGCCCGCCTCCATCAGGTCGGCCGCCAGGCGCAGCGTGGCCGGGCGGGTGTTGCTGAACTGGAACCACCCCGTGTCACTGGCGATGGCCAGGAAAAGCGCCGTCGCGATGGGCGGATCGACGGGAACGTTCCACTGTGCCAGGAGTTCGGCGGCGATTTCGCCGGCGGCGGCGGCTTCGGTTTCGACCAGTTTCACGTCCGCCCAGCTTTCCTGCGTCAGATGGTGATCGAGCACCAGCCGGGGCTTATTCCAGCCGTCGAGCCGCTCGCGCAATCCCGGCAATTGCGACCACGTCCCCGTGTCCACCACCAGTAACGCATCGTACGGTTCCGGCGAAAAGTCTTTGGGCCAGCCGCCATCCACTTCGTCATAGCCGATGGCGTTTTCCTTCAGCACGAAGGCGTATTTCGCCGGCAGCCGGCTCAGAAGCAGCACCCGGCTGTCGATCTTCCGCCGGCGCAATCCCAGCGCCATCGCCGCCGCCGTGCCCAGGGCATCCCCGTCCGGCCGCACGTGCGTCGTAATCAGCACGCGCCGGCAGGAAGAAAGCGAATCGAGTATTCGCCGATGGGATTCGTTCATGGGGGTGCGTCGGTTGAGGCCTGTGTGGGGCCGAGAACCGAGCCCGGTTCCAGCACGGAAAATTCCCGGTTCCAATAGTCCTCGGCCCTTTGGTTGCGGTCTTGAATCCAGGAGTCGGCGTTGCCGGCGTTCAACTCGACGGGAAGAAAATCCAGGACCAGCGCGACATTGATCGGCCGGCCAAGACGCAGAAGTTTCAGATGCAGCACTTGGCCCGGCCACATGCGCTGCACGACCTGCACCAGTTCGCGGTTGCCGTGCAACTGCACCGCCGGAAAATCCACGATTTGTACAATGACGTCGCCCGGCTGAATCAGGCGATACGCGGCAAACCCGGGGATTCGCTCGTCGATCACCACGCCTTCGGCGGATGGGTCCGGTGGGGCCGTCCAGTGCAGGCCGAGGAATCCACCCGGAACCTCCGGGTCGACGCGGTATCTTTCAGCGGCGAGGAATATCTGGCTGACGGCCTGGCGGATGGCGCCAATCTGGCCGGGAAGCAGCGGGCTTTGCCCCAGCGCCGCGGCGCGCAGGGCGGGAAGGTCTTGTTTTTTCATGTCCATCAGTTGGCTCAGCGCCTCCTGCCGGAACTGCGGATTATCGCTGCCCAGCTGAACGATCAGGGATTGCAGCCCGGCCGGATTGGCGGCCCCGCCGGTGGACGCCATCGCCAGCGCCAAAACCACGCCGACCCCCAACCCGCGATACCGCGCAGGGCCGTTAAACCTTCGCCGATGAGACAAGCAAAAATCGTTCACGAGGATTAACCATCGGCTAATTCGACGAGGCGGTCGTAACTCTTTTGAATCCAGCCGATCTTTCGTTGCACCATCTGTAGAAACGGCATTCCATCGACCTTGCCGAACGACCCCGTCTGCGCGATCGGGAAAACCGCCTCCGCGATCAGGGCCTCGATCATCAGAAACGGGATCGCGCGAATCTCGGCCTGGGAGATCAGCATCACTTCGTCGTATCCGCGCAAAAACCGCTTGAATCGGGATTCGTCCAGATAATCGGGCCATTTGGAAACATCGTCGTCCCCGCCGATGATCGAAAACTGTAGCGCGCCGTTGGCAACGTCGATGATCCGCGGCAGGAGGCGAGCGCTGTCATAGTCGATCACCGCCACCACCCGGTTGTCGCGGAACAACATGTTTCCCGGATGCCAGTCGGCATGGACGATCTGCTTGGGCCAGTTGTCGATTCCCAGCGAATTCACTTTTTCCGTGCTCTTCCGATACGACTCCAGAAGGAACCGCAGCAGCTGCACCACGTCGCGGTTTTCCTCGGTGTCGGCGATGCCGGCGGCGATGGCGCGCAGTCCCGAATCCACCGCCGACGCCGCATGGTAGCTCCCGCTCGGCGGCTGCCATTCGGATTTGAATTCCTCCAGCAGCTTGTGATACAGCGCCAGGATTCGTCCCGAATCGAACGTCGATTCCAGCGTCTGCGGATACGGCTGGCCCGGAATATATTCGAACATCTCGTACACGCCGTTGCGCCATTGCAGCATCGAGTTGTTTTCCTTCCGCGTGCCGATCAGATGCGGTAGCGGAAACTGCTTGTTGGCCAGATGAAGCTGAAGGGCATGCGTGAACGCCACCTTGAACGGATCGTCCTTCCCGCGCGCCCGGCGCTTGAGGAGGAACTTGCCCTGCTCGCTGACGATGAGCAGTTTCGGCGCCTTGCGCGAGCCGCGGGGAAACTCCACGATCGAGTCGATCACCCCCACGTCGAAATGCGACAGGATGATGGCCAACTCCTCGGCGGAGAACTGCTCGCGTTGCCCGGAGACGCGGTTCTGCCCTGTGCCCGAAGTGAGGTTCTGGGATCGCTCGGAGGCCATCTCGACCGTGAAGTCTAAATCAAAGCCGCACCGGGAAAAAGGACAAAGTGGAAACCGCTCTTCCCGGCCATGCCCCGCCAAGCCGTCCATCCACGGGTTAAATGCGGGAAAAATGGAGGGTTTGGAGGATATGTTCGTAGGCCGCCGGGCCACTGAGGTGGGCGGGGGCCAGCGTCAGAACCGGCCCGGCCGTCTCGCCCCGGCCGCCCCGGGAGACCGGCTCGCTGAAACCGGCGACGCGGGATCGGCCCGCTTTTCCCCGGATCACCCCCACCGTGTAATCCACCGTGAACAGATATTGATGCCGGTTGTCTGCCGTGCGGTACAGAAGATCGCGGACTCTGATGCTGGCGGCGCCGGGCACGGGAAATTGCCCCACGATCCGCCGCGCCAGCCGCAGCCGGTCCCCGGGCGCGAAGTGCATGTTCCAGCGCCTAGCGCACGCTCGCAGTCTTCGCCGGCAACGAAACTGCCAACCCCCCCCTGCCAACACCGCCACCAGCAAAATCGCCAGCAGCAAAATCAGATACAATCCCGGCGTCATGGGGCACAATGGATAATTGACAATGGATAATTGACAATTGTCAATTATCCATTGTCAATTATCAATTCGTTTGATTCCGTAATCGGGAACGATCGGGTTCAACGACCCGATCCAACGGGATATCTCAACATAGTTGGGATCATCGGGGCTGGCGAACGTCGGCTTAAAGCCCGTTGCCTTGGGATGAGGCGCCCAAGCCAGCGAACGGGGAAGCGAGAATTGCAGCAGCAGGGAGGATTGGACGTGCAGACGGTCGATCATCGGCCGGTAGACCGGCCCGTTGCCGATCGTGTCGCCGCCGGCGAGTTTTCGGCCCGTCTGCTGGAGAATGTAGAAATTGGTGTAACAGGGAAGGGTTTCCCTGGCGTCCGGATAGAGCACGAACCCGCCCGCCCCCGCCCCGCCGTGACAACCGGCCGCGGCGCACCCGGCCAGAATCCGCCGCTGAACCATGACCCGGAAGTCCGCCATCACGCGCGGGTCCGAAACGATGTGCACGTCCTTGGCCAGATGCCCGTCTCCGCTTTGGATGATTTCCAACGCTTGCTCCGTTTCGGATTCCGCATCGAAAGCCGCCCCATCGCCCCCTGACCCCAGATAACGCTTGCGCACGTTGTTGAGAAATTCAACCCGGACCTGATCGTCCGGCAGCAACTCGGCCCGGCGGATGGCGTAAACGTCATCCATCGTCAGATATTTCCCCGACGATGCCACGGTCGCCGGTGCGGCCGCCGCCCCGGCCGCCGAAACCGCCGCGGGCTTGGCTTGCAACGCCCGCTCGCCCTGGATCGTATCCAGCAATATCGCCGCGTCCGGATTGTGCGGGTCCAGACGCTCCGCGTCCTTCGCCGCCGCGGCGGCCAAATCATATTGCTGCGCATTCAATTCCGACCGGCTCAGATCGATCCGCCCTTTGACGTCGTTGGGATCCAGTGCGCTGAGCCGCTTTTGGAAATCCCCCGCCGCTTCTTCGGGATAATTGATGGACGCCACGCTGCTGCGATCCAGCGTCACCGTTGACCCATACATGGTAATGTTGACCGATTGGCCATCCGGGCTGGTCTGGATGTCCCCCTGCATGACTCGGCCATCGGTGGTGCTTAGGATTCCTTGTCGCGCCAGCAGCACCGAGACCGGCAAACAGATCACCAAAACGCCCAGCCACCACCTTCGGATCATGAGCCGTCTCCTCGCCAGCGACGTCGAGAAATGCATCGTAAATACCGCTGGCAAAAGAGGCAAGTTTGATATGGGCCGATGTCAGGCGGAGGGCGTAACGCCCGATTTTGGCCGGCCTTGGCAGTCTCACCTGTACCGTATACCCCACTCCAATATTCCCGCCGAAGCCCCAATCCGCCCCAAGTTTATGCCACGATCAGCACCCCCCTTTTTGAAAATATTTTTCGCCTGCGACAGAATACCGCGGGCACCGTCTTTCCATAAATATAACCTTTTGTCCATACGTCACATCGAGAATCATAACCCACTGCCGCTACGAGGTTATTTTTCGGAATTCAGTCGCTTATTATGAATATTAGGGGCAGCGTAGAATCGCCAAAATAGCCACTTTTGTCCTATTTTCAGCAACCAGTTTCGTAAAACCAGCAAGTTTCTCTTGCATTAAAATAATAGCGCACTACATTATTTTGTGCCTTGAACGCTGGCCTAAACGCCAGTTCGGAGAAACGAGAGATAAAAAGTGGGACACCCCGTTTCTTACGGTTGTCCCTCTTCACAGGAGGAGTTATGAGGAGAAAAAGCTTCTGGATCTCCGCGATCCTGCTCGGCGCGGCCCTTTCCGCTCGCACGGCCCAGGCGCAAACTATTTATCTATATACCATCAACGTCGACGAGAATGGGAATGGGAGTTACGTTGAATACTCGCCACCGGTAGTCGGCGCGCCCTATCAGATTGCATCGGGAACTTTGCCGTCGGCGCCGATCGGCGGCGGAGGAGTTTCTTACTTGCTGCCATACCCGATTACCATTAATGGGAACTCTAACCAATGGTTGGGCGTAACTGATCCGAACTCGTCCCAATCCGACCTGATCAATTTCGCGAACACCGGGCCAGGCGGCCTGGGCGTTTTGAATTTCTACAGCAACGACACCGATGGCGACCTGGCTGATGTCAGCCCCGCCGATTGGGCCGCCCTCGACGTGAATTGGGATGGTAGGTTTACGACCTCCGAGAACGCCGAGGGTATTGCGTTCTACAGCACCTATATTGACACGGGCGGTGTTCCAGGCGACCCTGCTCCGCACCCGACCGTCGAGGCATTCTATGATCTCAATTCTGGAAATGTTCCAGAGCCAACGGTCATGGGACTGCTGCTGGGCGGTAGCGCCCTGTTGCTGAACCGCCGTCCCCGACGGGCCTGAATTTTCCGTCCTCAGCCACCGTCGCCCGCGCCCACAATCTTCGAAGGCCTCGGATGCACGTCCGGGGCCTTTCTCTTCTCCACAACTCCCCAACATAATCGATTCACCCAGGGCGCCCGAAGGCTACCGTTTACCGCCTGGCCGCTGCGCGGAAATCCGAACGACGAAACGGCCTCTGTTTCGAACTTCGAATTTCCGCGCAGCGGTTCATCCCAGCTTCTTCAGAAATTCTCCGATCCGGTCGATCCCTTTGTCGATCTGCTCCATGCTCGTGGCGAAGCTGAGGCGGACGTGGGTGTCGAATCCGCTGTCGTTGCCGGGAACCACCGCCACGTGGTTGTGCTCCAGCAAGGCCGCGGAAAAACTCACCGCATCGGCGATCCGCGTCTGGCCAATGGTCTTGCCGAAATACGCGCTGACGTTGGGGAAAGCATAGAACGCGCCCTGCGGGCGGACGCAGGTGATATTGGGTAACGCGGTCAGCCGCTGCCAGATATGCCGGGCGCGTTTCTCGAATTGGCGGCGCATCTGCTCGGCGCTTTCCGCGCCGCGCGGATCGGTCAGGGCCAGCGCCGCCGGAACCTGCGTGAAGCTGGTGATATGGCTGGTCATCTGGCTCTGAAGTTTATTGATGGCGTCGATAACAGGCTTGGGCCCGCCGATGTAGCCGATGCGCCAGCCGGTCATGGCAAATGTCTTGGAGTGACAGTTGAACGTCAGCGTGCGCTCGATCAGGTCGGGATGGAGCGTGGCGAAACTGACCGATTTCAAGCCGTCGAACACCAGCTTTTCGTAAATCTCATCGGAAAATACGATCAGATGCGGATGCTTGGCCGCCACCTCGGCCAGGTCTTTCAGCTCGGCCGGCGAATAGGCATGGCCGCCGGGGTTGTTGGGGCTGTTGATGACCAGCACCTTGGTCCTCGGCGTAATGGTCGCGGCCAGATTGGCCGGCGCGATCTTGAAACCGGCCGACTCCTCACCTCGCACGAATTTGCACGACCCGCCGGCCAGCTTCACCTGCTCCGGATAACTCACCCAATACGGAGCGGGAACGATGACCTCATCCCCGGGGTTCAGCACGGCCATAAATGCCATGTAAAGACAATGCTTGCCTCCCGCTCCCGTGGTGATCTGATCCGGCTTGTACGGAAGGCCATTCTCAACATTGAATTTCCTGGCGATCGCCTCCCTCAACTCCGGCAAACATGGCGTCGGCGTATATTTGGTCTGCCCCTTGTCCAGAGCGGTCTTGGCCGCATCTTTGATAAACCCCGGCGTATCAAAATCCGGCTCCCCCGCCCCGAATCCCACCACGTCGATCCCCGCCTTCTTCATGGCGTTCGCCTTGGCACTCACCGCCAGGGTGATCGACTCCGAAACCAGCTTCATTCGCTCCGCCAATGGAAACATTTATTTATTGACTCCGCAGTTAAGGCAGCGAACGGTATCCCGCGTTGCGGGGGTTTTCAAGGAATTGCCCATTACCCATTATCAATTGTCCATTTTCCATTGTCCCCTACCTCGTCGTCCCCAAATGTCCCATTACCCCCCCGGGGGGTGGGGCATGAGGGTGGAGCAGGGGAACAGTTGAGCAGGAGACAAAGCCAGCGCCAGCCCCAATTTGGGGTCGCGGAACAGGAATCGTGAATTTCGGAGACAGCATCGAAACGGCCAGCAAATCCTCCACGGAATTGGACCCGGCAAAGCCCGTTCGCGCACGCGCAGCGAACGAACTTATCCCAATAGGGATAACTAATACCTAACTTGGTCGTGTTTTGCAAGAGAGAATTTTCATGCACTGTGCGTTGCTTTCCATCACTTCTCTCGCCGTCTCATTGGACGACCGCCCCGACATACATGCCGGCGATTGCAATACCTATTTGGCCCGCTGCTGGTAATAAGCTCTCCGTGGGCCGCAGCGAGTATGAACGGTGTTTACGGCGCTAAGGTTTCAGTTTTTGGGAGGCCACTATGTGAGACGCATTGGCAAAGAAGCTCCAAAAGAAGCTGAGCCGATTCGGCCACGCCTGCGTCTAGATCACCCTTAACCTGGGAACCGTGAACGGCGGCGGAGCGTTGTTTGTAGAGCCTTCTTACGGAATTGAATATGTGCGAGCGTTTTGCTTCATCGTTGGGTGCAAGAAATCTTGCAACATACAAACTCAACCGGAATGAGATCTCAGATTCCACTCCGAATAGTCCTTCAATCCCCGCCCAAATAATCGCGAGCCTCACCCTTGGAAGTGAATGCCATCGATAAGAAGCAAGACAGTGGACGGCACTTTGGAATGCTGAGACCTCAAGTAGCGCATGCGCACGTGGAATACTAGATTCAATCCATTTGGCTTCATCGTTTGTGACTAAATGTGGCTCATTCAGACAGAGGCCTCGCAGATGGTAATTCGTGACGGCTAGGCCGCTCTTCGGGCCGAATTTCTCCGCCGGCACGTCAGACTGCAGGTTGCAGCCTACTTCACAGTGACAGAAAGCGCTCAGCAGAAGTACATCCCAAACCGTGTTCCATGCCGTCACAGCTAGATTCTGCGGCGAGTTCGCAGAAACACGAATTTGGCTGCTTACTGAACGTAGAAACAATGTGATGACTGCCAAATCAGTTTCGCTTTTGGAAACAGCAATGAGGTCATCTGGTTTCGGCGCGCAAGTAGCCGGCAGCAACTCTGCCTGTGCTCCGAGTCTGAGCATGCGGTCAACGCGCAAGCCATTAAGATATAGAAATGTCTCTCGGCTGCGGCCTACGATACGCATACAGTGCAATGGTGGGTGCATAATACCGCGAACACTAAAAGCTCCCTCGGCTGCGGCCTAGAAAACGCACGAGGAACGACTTTGCTTAAAAATCCAAAGGGGGCAGAAATCTGCGATCAAAGAAGTTCCGACCTCTGTATTTCTCTTTGAATCTCTTCAAATTCCTACCACCAGAAAAACCAAAAGAAGCTTGCATCGCGCTCAATGTTCAGCGTGCCTTTTACCTGGGTCAGCGCAGCGATGAAGCCCCTTGCATTGTCTGCATTTCTGAATTTGAAACGGTAGGTTGATCGAACCACATCAATAACGTCCACGATCATGCCACCAAGAAAACGAGCCTCCGAACGAACTGAAAAAACCTGACTCGTTGGCACTCGGCGTCCCTGGCCGGAAACACATTGCCTTGTAATCGTAACTCCCTCGGCCATAAACAGTGCCGTGTCTTTCGCGTTAGACCGCCCCGCCGCCGATGGTGCGTATTGATGGACAAGCCGTTCGCCGCACTCGTGACAAACAGTGTGTCCGTCAAAAACAGTGGTCCTTTCCAACGCCCCAATTAATCCTCCGCAATTTTCGCAAGGTTCCCGCGCGCGTTTTACCGTCGGTTCGGGCGCACTGCTCAAAGCTTCCATCGCAAGCTCATCGGGACTGAGTTCGTTTTCGCGAATGCCGACACTCGAAATGACTAACCCCATACTCCGAGCCTTCAGCTCTGCATCGGATGGGTTCTCAGCCGAGATAATTATGCTGTGCTCATCGCCGGTCTTCACATCCGCGCCGTGTACCGTGAATTTCACGACCGAGCCTCCCACGAGATCGTAATGAATATTAACGTTCCGGCCGAGAACTGCCAAGGAAAAGCCGAGGCAAAGTGGGATTCATACGGTTACATCGGATCCCGATCCCCCAAAAAATGATTGGCCAACGACGCGATGCCGCGGAGCAGGGGAACGCGGTCTTCGGATTTGATCGTGTCGCGAAGCGATTCGCCGAGCATCGGAACCATCGGCTCGACGGGCTGGAATTCCTCGGCCCGGCGGGCGTCGTCGAGCTCCTCTTTTTCGACTTTCCGGGCGCGGTCCAGGCCGCCGGCGCGGATGAATTCGATGATCTGCCGAATCTCGTCGCGGTCGAGCCAGACGCCGTGGGCGCGGCAGGCGTTGATGATGATGCCGGAGCGGCTGGCGTAATTCATGCGGTTCATCAGGTTGGCGCAGGTGGGGCATTTGAGATAGTGGACGCGCGGGTCCATCTCCACCGGCGGGGGAAGGCGCAGGCCGGTGGCGGCCTGCTGGGACTCGGCATTGGAACAGATGTGCTCGAAATTGGAGACGTCCACCCAAAGCCCGCCGCAACGCGTGCATTCCTCCAGCGGCGTGTCGCCCACCTGAATATCCGTCAGCTTCACCTGGCAACGCGGACATACGCGCGTGGTGTTCGGGCCCTCGGAGATGGCCTGGGCCTTAGCGCCGCAATGCGGACAGAATTTCGTTCCCGCGAACATCATCCCCAGGCACTTGGGACAGGCCACGGTTTGGAGCAGGGCGTGACAATACTGGCACTGGGTTGAATCCTGAGCCACGGCCGCGCCGCATTCGGGACAATTCAACGTGCCGGCTTGCATGGGGGAAAATGATAATCGAAATAGAACGGATTGCGTCATCCCAAAATGCGTTACCGCGAAGACGCGAAGGACGCGAAGTTGCGCGAAGCTAAAATCAACTCTTGCTTTCTTCTTCGCGCAACTTCGCGTCCTTCGCGTCTTCGCGGTAATATTTTTTGGTTGCGGAATCAACCACGGGAGCCAAGAACATTGGCAAGATGCCAATGCCACGCTTATCATGCCGCCACGCCATGGCGCCTATTCCGCTTTCCCAGCCCGACATTGCCGCCGCGGACATTGAAGCGGTCATCGAGGTCTTGCAGACGCCGACGCTTTCCATCGGGCCGAAGATCGAGGAATTCGAGCGCGGCTGCGCGAAAATCGCCGGGCGGCGATATGGAGTCGGCGTTTCCTCAGGCACGGCCGGGCTGCACGCGGTCATGGTGGCCGCCGGGATCAAGCCGGGGGATGAGGTCATCACCACGCCCTTTTCGTTCGTCGCATCGGCCAACTGCATTCTTTACGTCGGCGCCAAGCCGGTTTTCGCCGACATCGATCCGCGGACGCTGAATCTAGATCCCGACAAGGCGGCGGCGGCCATCACCTCCAAAACCAAGGCGATCATCGCGGTCGAAGCCTTCGGGAATCCCGGCGGGATGATCGAGCTGGAACAGCTCGCACAGAAGAACGAGTTGATCCTCATCGAGGACGCTTGCGAGGGTTTTGGGGGGAAATTCGCCGATCGGCCCATCGGGTCTTTCGGCCGGGCGGCGGTGTTCGGGTTTTATCCCAACAAGCAGATCACCACCGGGGAAGGCGGCATGATCGTCACCGACGACGACAACTTCGCCACGATTTGCCGATCCCTGCGAAACCAGGGTCGGGAGGGAATGAACTGGCTGGCGCACGCCCGGCTCGGCTACAACTACCGGCTCAGCGAGATCAACGCGGCGCTCGGGGTCGCCCAAATCTCCCGGCTCGACGACATCCTGGGAAACCGTCGCCGGGTCGCCCAGGCGTACATGGAACGGTTGATGACCAACCGCTACCTGATCCTGCCCACTCTGGTGCATGACACGCACATGAGCTGGTTCGTGTTCGTGGTTCGGCTCAGCGATCTCTTCGAGCCGAGCGACCGCGACCAGATCATCCGCGAATTGCGTTACGAAGGCATCGGGTGCAGCAACTATTTCCCGCCCATCCACGTTCAGCCGTACATGCAGCAAATGTTGGGCACCAAGCCGGGCGACATGCCGTTTTGCGAATACGTTGCCGCCCGGACTTTGGCGCTGCCGTTTTTCACGCGCATGACCCAGCGGCAGATCGATCGCGTCTGCGATACGCTGGAAGCAACGCTGGAAAAGACGCTGACGGCGCGCAAGGGACGGTTTTAGGAGCAGGGTCGATCAAGGGACGATAAGGGGACATTCAAGATTTATTCCGTCTTAAATCTTGAATGTCCCCTTTTTCAAGGGCGAAGGACAAAGAATCGGGTGACCATCGTGGTGAATTCCCGATCGATCCGGAAATGGCGGCGGATGACCCGGCTCAGCTTCTCGTCGTTGAAGCCGAGGTGACCATTGGTCCATCGCGACTCCATCGCCTCCGTATCCTTCAGAAAACCGACGCGAATGGTCTCCGCCAAGGTGAAGTGTTCGGTCGGCATGCGCAGCAGGGCCTGCGCCGCATGCTTGACCAGAAAACCCAGCCCGACCATTCGCGGCACCGACACCACGATCTTTCCATCCGGCCGCAGCAGAGAAAACAGCCCGCGGAGAAAAGCGATTTTGTCCATGTATATGTCCTTGCCGCCCGCGGTGCCGACGTGTTCCAGCGTCTCCAGGAGGAAGGCGAGATCAGCCGGAAGCTCCGGCCCGGCGGCGGCGCGAATCTGGTCGTACGTCATCGTCCCGTTGTTGAAAAGACGGACATTGGGAAGCTTCAGATCCTTGATCAGGTCCGCGGCGGTGGCCAGGGAATAATCATGCACGTCCATCCCGATCACATGCCGGAAATATTTAGACAGCGACGGCAGAAAGATCCCATCGGCGCAGCCCATGTCGATCACGGAGGCATTTCCGAAATCCCCGCGCACCGCCCGAAGGGCGACTTCAAACCGGCTGCGTTTGATGCCGGCGGTCAATCCCGGGCGGAGGTAATTGTAATGGGAATAGCTAAGGAAATTTTCGTAGTAAGCTCCGTGCTCTCCGCTGGTGAAGACATCCGCGCGGGGAAGAACAAAAAGTTTCCGTCGCAGCATTCTACGGTCGCCTACCCCGGGGATTTTGGAACCGAGATATTCCCCTATGGACCTCTGCCGATGAACGTCGCCGGCAATTTTGCGTAGGATACCGAGGTTTGGAGTTTTGACCAAGCAAAGACGCGGCGTCAGGGGATACTGGCAACGAATTTGGATATCGCGGCCACGGCGGCGGCGGCGTGGATTTGAAGGACCATGTGCGGCGATGGAATGTGCGTCACCTGCACGGACGGACGCGCGGCAACAATCTCCCTCAGGTTACGCCGGGACACGACCTGATCGTAATCGCCGCGAATGTAAAGAACGGGCACGGGGCAGGAAATCAGTTCTTGCAGGACGTTGACCTGCATTGCCGCGTGAACGCGATGGGCCAGCACGTGGGGCCGAACCTCCGCCAGCGCTTGGGCCTCCAGCGATGCAAGCTCGGGGGTCGAGTAGCCGCCAAGCATTGCCTTCACGCGCTTTACTGGCCAGAAGAGACGAAACATAAAGGGACGCACCAAATGCCGCAGCCACCCCGCGCGCAGCCTCGCGGGGTTGCGCACGAAGGTCGCACACAGAATTACGGCACGCAGGTTTGGGGGGCGGGTTGCGGCGGCCATCAGCGCCAGCGGGCCGCCGTATGATTCTCCCAGGAGTATGAATGGCGATTCGGTTGGAAGGGCCGCGAGAACAAGCGGGAGCAAAGCATCGTATCCGAGCATTTTGTCCGGCGGGTAGGAGAAGACGATTGGCCGAAGCCGCGGCGGGAGATGGGCGACAAGCGGACGAAACATCACGCCGCTTCCGTCGAGGCCCGGCAAGAGAATTAGGGCGAACTCCGTCATTCTGGTCTGCGGATTCTTCCGGGAACAAAGGCGATTGAACCGCCAAGACGCCGAGACCGCCAAGATTGGAAGTCGATTCAACCGCGGATTGCGCGGATATCGCGGATCAATTCAAATCTTATCCGTGTCATCCGCGCAATCCGCGGTTCAATTTCCTTGGCGAACTCGGCGGCTTGGCGGTTCAATCTCCGCTCCTCGCGAAATACTCCTGCTCGAGTTGCTTCAGCTTTTTGCCCAGGGCGGCGTAATCGTCGTTCAGCTTTCTGCTCCGCTGGGCGTCCCGCGCCAGGTCGGCATCGGTGAAACGATCCTGGAATTCGGAAATCGCGGTCTCGGTTTCCGTAATCTGGCGCTCCAGGTCCTCGACGGACAGGCGGCCGAACGGCCGGCTCCAGGGATTATCCGGCTTCTTCTTGGCCGCGGCCGCCGGCCGCGATTTCGATGCCTTCACCTTCTTCGATTCCCTCGCTTGCTTGGCTTCGGCGGCCTGATCGGCCTGGCGCTTGGACCAGGCGGTGTAGTTGCCGGAAAAATCCTGAATCTCCGGCGGATTCAAAATCAGCAGCCGCGACACGATCTTGTCCAGAAAATACCGGTCGTGGCTGACGCAGAGGATCGTCCCGGGGAAATCGGCCAGGGCGGACTCCAGGGCTTCGCACGATTGAATGTCGAGATGATTCGTCGGCTCATCCAGGACAAGAACGTTGGGCCGATCGACCAGCAATTGAGCCATGGCGACGCGCGCCCGCTCGCCGCCGCTGAGATTGCGCATCGGCTTGTCGACGTCATCGCCGCGGAAGAGCATCAGCGCCAGCACGGCGCGCAGATCGCCGGGTGAAATCCGGCGGTCGCCGCGGACTTCCTCGGCAACGGTGTTGTCGGGATCGAAATCGTCCAGGCGCTGATCGTAATAGCCGAGGTTGAGGTTGGCGCCCCAGCGGATCACGCCTTCGTCGGCTTCGCGGCGGCCGAGGAGAACCTCCAGGAGCGTGGTTTTCCCCGATCCGTTGGGTCCGATGATGCCGATCCGCTCGGCGCGGCGGACCTCCAGGGCGAGGTTCTTCCAGAGCGGCCTTTGCTCGTAGGATTTGGAAAGTTCCTTGACGCTCAGGACCCGGTCGCCGGCACGTTGATCGGTGGATATGGCGACGCGAATTTTGCGGGCGGCGGCGACGTTTTGGATCATCGCGTCGCTGCGGAGAAGGCGGTTGAGCCTTTTCTCGCGGCCCTTGGCCTCGCGGGCGCGCTGGCCGGCGCCGAATCGCCGGATGAATTCCGCCTGCTTCTCGATGTCCGCGCGCTGCTCTTCGTAGGCGCGCTGCTGGGTCAGTTCCTGCAATTGACGCTGAATCACAAAGGCGGAGTAATTCCCGGGATAACTTCTCACCTTCGCCTCGGTCAGCCAGGCGATTCGCGTGGCCAGGCGGTCGAGCAAATAACGGTCATGGCTGATGAGGAGGACCGCGCCGCTGAAATCGGCGAGATAATCCTCGAGCCAGGCGATGGCGGTTAGATCGAGATGATTGGTCGGCTCGTCGAGGAGGAGCAGGTCGCCGGGGCTGGTGAGGAGCTTGGCCAGCGCCAGGCGGGAGCGTTGGCCGCCGGAGAGCGTGCCGACGTTTTGCTCCCAGGTGTCGTGGCCAAGTCCGACGCCGAGGAGCGTCGCTTCAAGCCGGTGCCGCCACGCGTATCCGCCGGCCAGCTCAAATTCGTGCTGGACGTGTTGATACTTGTGCAGGAGCCTGTCGAGTTCGTCGCCGACGAGATGGGCCATCTGATGTTCGATATCGCGCAGGTCGTGGGAGAGCTTGTGCAACGCCGCGAACGCCAGTTCCGCCTCGTCGATGACCGAATTGGTTGAATCGAAGACGGGATCCTGGGGGAGATGGCCGATGCGAAGGCCCTTGGCGACGGCAGCCGATCCGAAGTCGATGGGCATCTCGCCGAGGATGACGTTCAGCAGCGTGGTCTTTCCGCTGCCGTTGTCGCCGATCAATCCGATGCGTTCGCCGCGGTCGATGGCGAAATCCAGCTTGTCGAAGATGACGCGCCGGCCGAAGGTTTTCTCGACGTTGTTCAGGGTGACGATGGCCATATTGGAAAACGGCTGGAGATATTTCGACCTGAGGCCATCGGTCATAAGATTACCGCAATGGCGATGAAGGTTGCAATCCTGGTCGGCGTTCTACTGGCTGGCTGCGCGCAGACCGAATTCGACGCCGCGCCGGCGGGATCGAGCCAGCCGATTCGGGTGGGAAATGACCAGGACGTTCGATGGAGCGGCCCCCCGCTGCAATATCGCATGCGGGCGGACGAGGGGCATCTCATCGTCTGGATCGAGAATCCGACGGAGAATTCGATCGAACTGATCCGCGACAAGAGCCAGGTGGTGGACCCCGAAGGCGTGGCGCATCCGATTCGGGGCGAAACGATTGCCGGAGGCTCGTCGATCAAGGAAATCTTTCCGCCGCTGGCGGAGCCGGCGGAATCGGCGCCGCATGGCCAGCCGGAGCAGATCAATCCCTACGACCGGCCGGGATTTATTCCCATCCCCGATTCCGGCGCGGATTCCGAGGCGGGCCATGCTTCCTGGCAATGGGACGATGGAATGGAAATCCAGTTGGATTTGGCATTTGAGCAGGGGGAGCATCAGTTCGAGCAACACTTTGTTTTCCGCCGCATCCGGAAATAAGTCTAAAAGGGGACATTCATGTTTTGGTGGTTCGTGGTGTTTTTGGCCATCCTGCTGATCGGCGTGACCAAAAGCGGTTTCGGCTCGGGGGTGGGACTGATGATCGTTCCGATGACCGCGATCGCCATGGGGCACATTCCGGGCCGCGACTCCGAAGCGGCGCTGGGCCTGCTCCTGCCGCTGCTGATCGCCGGCGACCTGATCGCGGTGTGGCAGTATTTCGACCTGTTTTTTCCGAAATCCGGGAATGATCCTCGTCCGCATGATGGGTTGGCAGATGATTCCATTCAGGCCCGCGCGGTGATTCGGCGGCTTTTGCCCGGAACGGTGGCCGGGGTCATACTGGGGGGTGGGATTCTGGCGCTCATCCACACCCGGGCCGATCTCGTCGGGGCACTGATCCGCATCGAGATCGGCTGCGAATCCATCCTGCTGGTGTCGATCCATTGGTGGCGAATCTACCGGGGCGTCCAGCAGCGGCTGATGCCCGAGCCGTGGCGGAGCCATCTGACCGGATCGTTTTCGGCCGTCAGTTCCACGCTGGCCCATGCCGCCGGGCCGATCGTCGCGATGTATCTGCTGCCGTTGCGGCTGGATCGCCAGCTTTACGTCGGGACGTGCGCCGTCTATTTCTTCATTCTGAACACCGCCAAGCTGCCGGCGTATTACGCGACCGGCCAGTTCGCGCATGCGCAATTGTCGTTCACGTTCCGGCTGATGCCGCTGGTCGTTGCCGGGGCGGTCTTCGGGCGCTGGCTGAACAAACGCCTGAGCGACCTGCTGTTCACGACGATCGTGTACATCGTCACGTTCGCCTTGGGATGGTACATTCTGGCGGATGGAATCCTCAGGCTCGTCGGGAGGCATATCGGCTGATGTCACGGTTCTGGGCATCCTCAGCGACACGCACGATCGCGCCGCCGCGGCCGCCGCGGGCATCGCCACGCTCCGCGCCGCCGGGGCGCAATTCCTGATTCACTGCGGCGACGTCGGCGGGGAAAGCGTCCTGGATCTCCTGGCCGGCATCCCATCCGTTTTCGTCTGGGGAAACTGCGATTTCGACCGAGCCGGGCTTGCCCAATACGCGGGCGAACTCGGCATCCAATGTGCCGGCGATTTCGCCGATTTGCAACTGGCCGGAAAACAAATCGCCGTCACCCATGGCGACAACGCCAGGCTGCTGCGGCAACTCATGGAGCGCGATCCGCCCTACGACTATCTTTTCCACGGCCACACCCACGTCGCCGCCGACGAGCGGCTCGGCCGGCTGCGGATCGTCAATCCCGGGGCGCTTCATCGGACCGCCAGGAAAACGGTGGCGCTGGTAGATTTGAACGCGGATACCGTCCGGCATCTGACGGTAGGCGCGTAAAATGAGGAAGTGAGATTTGCGCGTTCTCCAAGAGAACCTGACTTCCTCACACGAAATGCCCAGCGATGTTCAGTTCCCGCGGTTCCTTCGGCGGCCAAGGAAAATCCCGCCCAGCAGCACGGCGGATGCGGAGGTTGCCGGTTCGGGCAAGGCTGTCAGAGAGATGTCGTCAAGAGCGACTCCGGTTAGCAATGAGTTGTGATTTCCGGGCAGATAAAACATCAGGACGGCATTGTTCAGATTCTGAAGCGCGGGATCAGTAATCTCGGTTGAGAACGTTTGCGGGGAGGTCGAGTCGACAAAGACATCGTCAACCATAATGCCGTTCAGGTCCACCTGCACTTCGACCGGAGGAGAGGCGGTGTCGTTGTAATCTGCGCCGGTGAACGACAGGAGCATGGGCTGATTGGGGGTGGGGAGCTGAAGTATCTGCCGCATTGAAACGGAAGGGTACAAAAGAAAGCCGCGGGAAGTTGCCGGCACGCCCTGACTTTCCCAGGAGCCGGTATCGCCATCAGGGCAAAATTCCCAGCCTGTAGCCTGGAGGGACGCATCACCATTGCCAACAATATTGGCGGAGACAGGGTCATACCCAAACCAGCCGCCGCCATAATTGGGATGCTGCACCGTACGCCCAACATCAACCGTCGAGCCGTACGAATAATCGGCCGTAATGTTTGGGTTCATGCTAAACTCGTAAAAACCGCGTTGTGCGGTCGCTAGATTCAAGGTCAGCGTTGTCGTCCCCAGTGAACGGGATGAGAAATCCCCGGAGGAGGCATCCTGTTCTGAAATCGTGACTGGCGTTGGACCACCGGTCTGGGTGAGTAAATTTGAAGCGGAAACGTTGCTCAACGTGACGCCATCCGGCGCAACGCCGTTCCACAGATATTCGTTTAAGGTCGCTGAAACCACTTGCGGCAGGCGGAAGAGTCCGTCGGTCCCAACTGCAGAGAGGCCGCTGCTGTTGTACGTGGCTAACGTGACGGTCGCGGGTTGAGACGGAGCATAGGTATAGGCAAACTCATCACTGACCACAGGGCTATTCAAATTGCCGATCCCGTAACTCGACGAGCGGATGCCGGCATATGTATCAGCCGGAAGGGACGTCATCGCATCCTCACCCGACGTAATGTACGAGACGGTATTCCCATCTGCACTAAAGACTGTGCCTAGCAGCGGCAGGGTCACCGCCGGCGGCCCAAACACGGTGATCTGCGACGCCTGTTGCGGCGAAATGGGACTGACGAGATACCCAATGGCATTGGGAGTTGTGGTTCCGTGGGAGGCCAGCAGATTATTTCCGCTCACCACGCCGCTTAGGCGCCAGGTGCCGGTAAAGCTCGGCTCGCTCAAATTCACCACGCTTTGCGTCGTCCCATTGCTGGCGATGCTATCGATTTGCAAGGCGTTCTGGTTTGGGAGAACGCCATACAACTGACCGTTGGTATAGGCGATGTCGGCAACGCGCGCGTTGAGTTGTACCTGGCCAAGATATGCCCCCGTCTGTGCGTCGCTCATCACGACGAGTGAATTATCAGTCGCGCTTTGCTCATCGTTGATCAATGTGAAAAGCGTCGTATCGTTTGCGGCTGCGCCGGCAACGTCGCCGATGGTGAATGGAAATGAACCCTGGGAGCCCGCCTGAAGGGTGAGCGGAAGGTCAATGCGGCCATTGAAGCCCTGAACCTCAAGATTTCCGCCCACAAAGTAAAAGTACGAATCGCCGGACGGCTCATACACCGCGTCTATCGCCTGAGCTTTCTGCGCGAAGAAAACGGAATTGCCGAGACAGAGGATGAAAATCGCCGCATGTTGGTTCCGGTTCATTGTTGCCTCCCGCGAATAATTTGAAATGGGTTAAGATATACGCCTCGCCCTAAGACCTTTCCCCCACCGGATGCAGACGCGACGAAAAGGCGCTCAATCCGCAAAATGAACTGCGCCTGTTTTGACGTCATGGAATTGAGCGCAGAATGTGCCGGCGTTGAGCGGTGGAATGGTCCGGCGATCGATGTTTCACCGCTTCGTCCGGTTGGAAAACGCTCGTCGGCCTTTGGCCTGTCCCGTTTTGGACTGTCATCTATTCAGGGGACACCACTCCGGAGTTCGGTCGTCGCATATCGGCGGCAGCAGCCTTCACGTGTGATTCTTTCGTTCATTACCCCTTGCCGGCTATCTCGGCGAAACGAAAGATATGGGCACGGCATCCTTTGGGTGATCGTCGGTCAGCTCTTGCCGGATGAATCACGGAGCGGCATAGCACGGATCGCGAACCGCGCGCTGATTTATTTCCCCTGACTCCCCGCCAGGCCGGTGCTACAATTACTGCACATGGACAAATCCTCCCCGCCATGGACCATCCGCAGTTTTCGGCCGGCGGACCTGCCGGCGTGCCGGAAGCTCTATGTCGAGGGACTTCTGGGTGGCAAACTCGCCGAGAACGACACTGGGTTGGACATCGACGACATCGACGCGGTCTACATGCACACCGCGGGCAACCACTTCTGGGTGGCGGAGATTGGCGGGCAGATCGTCGGCATGATCGGGGTGCAGCATCACGATCAGGGCGTCGGCCAAGTGCGGCGGCTGAGGGTCGCCCAGGCGCATCGCCGGCGCGGGATCGGATCGGCCCTGCTGGAAACCGCCATCACGTTCTGCCGTGAAAACCAATGCCTGAAAGTGGCGCTCGACACGTTCACGGAGCGCTCGGCGGCGGTGGAAATGTTCCAAAAGCTCGGCTTTCGCCACGGCGACACCCGCCAGGCCGCCGGCAAAGAGTTGATGTATTTTTATCTCGATCTGTATTCCGACCTCTCCAGGGCTCGGACGCAGGATGACGGATTTGCCCCGTTCAGGCAGGCGTAAGGGCCCGCGCGAAACAATTCAAAATCCTAAGTCTGTATTGAATTCAATCCAGATTGATGTTCTGCGCCGGCTCCTCGTCGTCGGGATGGTAATCGTGGAACAGTCTGCCGATGTCCTGGGCCATCTGGTCGGCCATCCTGGCGCGCAGGTCGGCGTCGGTGGTGCCGGAGGTGTCGGGAACCCAATCGGTGGTGATCTGCACGGCTTCACTGGAGGCGTCGGTGGGCCAGCGTGTATCGCCCGTAGCCGTATCGACGATCTTGACGATGGCTTCGAGGTGGCCTCGCATCTGTCCGCTTCCCGGCGGCTTGACGATCTCGGCACGCCAGATGTGCACGTAAAGCACCTGGCGGGCGCCCAGCCTGCGGCCGATCTCGGCAATGGACATCTTGCGGTATTGGACGGGATCGGCGTCGCGGAGCCGTTCCAGATTTTGCGGATTGACCGTCGTGGCGATTTTGTCGTCTCGAAGCGACCGGCCGAGGGTCAACGCCATGTGCTGGGATTCGATTCCCGAATCCAGCGACAGGTTATAGCTTTCCACCAGAACCAGCATCGAATCTTTTTGATTCGGGACGTATTTGGCGTTGACGGTCGGGGTGACGGCTTTATTGGCGACGGCGCCGGCCAATTGACAGCCGGCCAGGGCGCCGAGCGCGCCGGCCAGCATCACCCGACGAAACCATTTTGCCGCGGTTTTAGTATTGGAGACTATTTCAATCATTGTTCGTCCGCCGGGTGTGAGATGAACAGCTTGGCAAGTTCAGTGGTCAGTGAATCGATGGATTTGTGGTAGACGAGGTCGTCGCTGAGTCCGGGCATTCCTTCGGGCGGGGACTGCTTGGGATAGACGCCGCCGACGCTGTCGCTTTGATAAGCCAATTTCGCACGTCCGTTGGCGACCTCGACGGCCTTCACGTCGGCCATGACCTGTCCGCGCGAGAGATCGAGCGAATCGCTCGGATGGAGCGAGAGGCTTTCGACCTCGACGTAGACGAGCCGGGTGGCGGCCGGGAAGCGCAAGGCGATCTGCTCGGCGGAGTCGGCCTGGACTTCGGGATAGGCGTCCTGAAAGCGCAGGACCTGGGCGGTGTTTAGAAACGTAGTGTTTTTCAGGTCGTCAAGTTTGGCGTCAATGCATTGCTGCAATTTGGCCCGCAATCCGCCGGCGACGTCGGCTCGGATACTGGGATGATCCATGGCAATGCCCTCATCGGCCCAGACCATGATGGCAACGCGCTGGCCTTTGAGCCCGGAATAAGCCGGCGCGATATCCTGTTCCCCTTGGAGCGTCGTCGCCGCCACGCCCGCCAGTTCGCAGCCCGCACACGTCACCAGGGCCACAGACGCGAGGATCGAGATGATCCGCGGCACAACCCAACCGCGCTGCCAGCGATTGCAATACATCGTTCGGCTCCTCAAGCTCACCCCCCACTTCACCAGCGCCATCCGTCGATTCCGTGCAGATGGATGAAGATCTTCCAGGCCCAGGCGATCACGGCCAGGGCCATAATGGCGGGAACATAATATCGGCTTGGGCCAAGCGCGATCAACCGATATACCGACCGGCCGGTCACGGCGACGTACAACGCCGCCCAGAACGTGACGATGGTGAGCAGGGCGAGTACGGCTCCCATCGGCTGAACATAGAAGCTGGCAGGAAGATTTCCGCGGGCAAGCCAGGAAAAACTCGTGGTCATGCCGCAGCTCGGGCAGGGCAATCCGGTCCGCAGGGCAAACTGGCACTGGTCCAATCCGAGTTGGGTGTGCGTTCCCATCCCGGTTGGGCTTGGGGAGAGGCGGGCCGCAGTGATCATGATGGCGAGGCAGGCGAGGCTGGTCCCCAGCGCCAGAATCCTCCCGCCGACTCCCACGACCACCGGTTCAATGCGCGGAGAAAATATGGCTGGAACCTCTTGCACGTTCGCGCCGACAAAATACCGCAGCCGCCCGGGTATTGCCAATGCGGCTCCTGCCTATCAAATGCGCAAATGCTCCCGCGAAAAAGATGCTGACAATTTCAGAGGCGGCAAAAGGACGAACGCCCATAATTTCGCTGGTATTCTCTTTTACCAAATAGTGTTGCGCTTTATTATCATTTTGCGTGGCTGAGCCGATCGCCGGCCCAAGTGCTGACGGTACTGAATTTGCGGTTTCGGCGGCCTGGGATGTCGCAAGTGTGGTTTGCGTAAATTGGGTTAGATATATAACTCGATCATTGACATTCCGTAGCCGATAGATGTACTAATAGAATTGGGTCAAAGTGACCGCCGGCGAGAGTATTTTAATAAAATTGCGAGAGCCCTGCCTGATTCTGGCGAGTGTGTCGCATCGAAAAAACGATTTTTCGAACTCCTGTCGGCCGGGTAGGGCGCCAGACCGGTACAAGCTCCACGCAGTTGTATTGACTGGTGTGGATGAGTTCTTTTGCCAATTGAAAGTGTGCGCGGATTATGCGCGTCTTCATGCTCGGCTGGGAGTTTCCGCCATTCATCAGCGGTGGTTTGGGCACAGCATGCTATGGTCTGACCAAGGCCATGAGCGCCTTGGGTACGGACATCATGTTCGTACTTCCGCGGCCGGTGTCTACACCGTTTTCCACTCACGTTCGGCTGGTCAGCCCGCGTGCCGGCTCGCCGCTGGCGTCGCCAACGACCGAATTTCGTCTGGATGAATTCGAGAATGTGACCTTCCGTACGGTTGATGCGCAATTGGTCAATCCTTATCAGACATCCGCCCAGTATTCAGCCAAACGAGAAAAGGAAAAGGAAGTCGTCCACACGCATGGCTTGAAGGCCACGCAGGTGGAACTGACGCCGCCACCTCCCGAGGCACCTCAACCAAAGCCTTCGGGTGCAATGGCGAGCTTCATCGGCGCCGCGCCGGCCAGTTCGCAATACAACGGCGATCTGTTCTCCGAGATCCAGCGTTACGCCGCCCTGGCGGGCGAAATCGCCCGGCAGGAATCAATCGACGTGGTTCACGCTCATGACTGGATGACGTTCCCCGCGGGGATGGCCGTGGCCGGGCTCAAGGGAGTCCCCCTCATCGTTCACGTGCACAGCACGGAATTCGACCGTTCGGGGCTGCACGTCGATCAGCGAATCTACGAGATCGAACGCCGGGGAATGCACAGCGCGATGAGAATCATCGCCGTCAGCTATCTGACCAAGAACCTGATCACCCACCATTACGGCATCGATCCGGCGAAGGTGGAGGTGGTCTACAACGCGATCGAGTCCAACGGCAATGGGATGGAAGTGGAGAAATACAACATCCACAAGGACGAGAAGATCGTGCTGTTCCTGGGCCGGATCACCATGCAGAAGGGCCCGGAATATTTCCTCGCCGCGGCCAAGAAGGTCCTGGAAGTCATGGACAACGTGAAGTTCGTCATGGCCGGTTCGGGGGACATGATCCGCCGGACCATCGAAATGGCCGCCGGGATGGGGATCGGACACAAGGTGTTGTTCACCGGCTTCCTGCGGGGCAACGACGTCGAAAAAGTGTTCAAGATGGCCGATCTGTACGTCATGCCCAGCGTCTCCGAGCCGTTCGGCATCGCGCCTCTGGAGGCAATGAGCCACGAAGTGCCGGTCATCATTTCCAAGCAATCCGGGGTGTCAGAAGTCCTCACCCACGCGCTGAAAGTCGATTTCTGGGACATCAACGAGATGGCCAACAAGATCATCGCGGTGTTGAAACATCCCCCGCTGGCCACAACGCTGCGCGAGCACGGCAGCTTCGAGGTCCGCCGGCTCAATTGGAACGACGCGGCCAAAGCCTGCCTGAGCATTTATGAGGAAGCCCGCCAAGCCGTCATCGGCCGGGTGTAACATTCCTTCCACGGGCAATAACCCCGGATCGCCGATATAAATCTCCGGCGATGATCGATTCTCCTCCATCCCTCGCACCGTCTGGCCGGCCCGGAGCGGTGCTGCTGCGTCTGATCGGCGGCTTCAAAATCCTCAAAGGACTCGCTCTCATCGCCGCCGCCGTCTCGGTCTTCCACCTCATTCACAAGAACATTGCCGACGTCATCGTGGAGTGGTCCCGTCGTCTGCACATCGCGCCGGGATATCTCTTCGTCGAACGTCTGGTCCATAGAGTCCAGTCCGTCACCGAGCGGCAGCTTGTGCTTCTCGCGGTCGTGCTGCTGATTTATTCCGCGATGTTTCTGATCGAAGGCACGGGACTGCTGATGATGAAGCACTGGGCGGAATGGATGACCGTGATCACCACGTCGGGACTCATTCCGTTTGAAATGTACGAGATGATTCACCGCCCGAGCCGGTTCAAGGCCATCACCATGCTGTTGAACGTCGCCATCGCGCTTTACCTGGCCGAGCGCGTGCGGCGCGAAGCCGCGGAGCGGCGCCGGCGCCGCGAAAACACGGACGCAGCTAGTTAAACCTAGCTGCGTCCCGGTTTCGATTCCGTTGAGCTGGTCCCAATGCCAGCCCGGCCCCATTAAGGACGCCGCCCGTAAACAATTGGATCGGCTGCTCGCCCTGGGCGGTTCGGCCTTGCGCGTCATCGACAAAATGCCTTCCAATGTCAAACACCTTGGATTGATCGCCACGCTCTTTCCCTCGGCGCGCGTCATTCTCTGCCACCGCGATCCTCGCGACACCTGCCTCTCCTGTTTCTTCCAGCAGTTTAGCCCCGGCAATGTTCTTTTCTCCTTCGACCTGTCGCTATGCGGCCGCCATCACGTCCATACTGATCGGCTTATGGCCCATTGGCTGAAGGCGATGCCGCTGCGGATGCTCCAAGTGCAATACGAAGACCTGGTCGCGGATTTGGAAGGACAAAGCCGCCGCATCATCAGCTTCCTGGGTTTGCCCTGGAATCCGGCGTGTTTGGATTTTCATCGGACAGAGCGGATCGTGCAGACATTCAGCGCCTGGCAGGTTCGTCAGCCGATCTACACTCGCTCCGTCGGCCGCTGGCGGAATTACGAGCGGCATCTGGGGCCGCTCTTCGAAGCGCTCGGCTTAAACAAATGATTTATCCTGCGAGTGCGACCATCGCATATCCAATCGGGACGGGAACGGGCATTCCTTTCGATGAGCTGACCGGTGACCTCGCGATCCAAATCCGCCGCGCCGCCGCGGCGGTCGATCTTCGATTCATTATTTGCAAGAATAGAACCATTTATTTGTCCCATAATTGTTGGCATCACATTTGCCCGCGCCATTTCGATGAATAGTTTTTAGTCCGATTTGCCTTTCACGAGGCTACCAGCCCCCCGCGGGTTCGGGCCGCACCAGACCGGTTGTTGGATTGGTCGTTGCGGCAGGTCCCTTTCTTGTCCACTCCGATAGGTCAGCATTGTACATAGGCATCCAATGGGACTCTACCCAGTAGTTCTCATAATGGTTAAAGTTATCAAACACGAGACGAATGGCCTCGTCTGGCCAGAGACCTTGGTTATTGACCCGAGAGCCTGCCACAAGATACGTTAAGGTTCGCCCCCTATACGGCGCACCAAATCCGGCAAAAAGTGGGTAATCGTCATCCGGTTCTCCGAAGCGCTTGATGACCTCATCAGCCGGGGTTCCTTTGGCGATTTGGGGTACTTCACGAATCCATTTCTTGAGCACCTCTGGCGTAACCACGAAGTCGTAGCCATTGCGTGGACCGCCTCGGCCGACATGCGCATTCGGGTGATCACCCGTAGCCGCTACTGACGCGGGAGTCGGCATGAAACAACCCGGTTGAAGGGAACACACGGCCACCATGGCCATAATTTGCAACAATCGCATCTCACCTCCTTTGCCGCATAAGCCAAAGCGTAGATGTTGTCTCATGAATCGCATTGCATTTCTTCCAGCGATGCGTAGATCCCATCAGTCAATACCGGGTACGGGTGGGTAGGGCATCAATTGGACGAACACCGTGTTGGGTAGTTTGTTGACATCGGCATATAGTCCCCAAGGGCTCTTATCACTTGGGAGATTTGCGCCACCTGCCTGGGACGTGGAACCGGGACGTGGGACGTGGAACCGGGACGTGAGCGCTTCCATGAAAATGGAACCGGGACGTAGAATCATGCATCACTTTCCTTTTTCCGCACGGGCCGCCACGGATCACGAAAACAACTGCTCAGGCCCAACTTGGCCGCGATTTCCTGCTGCCATGCCGTGTCGCC
>JBEKIV010000018.1:0-27264 GCA_050011595.1 Tepidisphaeraceae bacterium | reverse complement strand
TCTCCCGGTCGCTTTTATGGAATTCCTTCCCGATAGCCGTAAGAGTCATTACCACCAGGAAAAAGTCGAACGCGTCGAGCGACCAGCCGAGGAATCCGGCCAATACCGCGGCAAAGGGACGTTTCGGCGATTGAGGCAAACTGTCCATCGGCGCCAAACACTACCCGCCCGGACTTCACAGGCAAACAGCGTCCGCTATACCCCGGACCAGTGGCCAGCCTTGGTCATAGCAGGGCGATTTTGCGACATGCGCGTGCATTTCGTGAAGCCCCCGCCTGAATTTGTCGCTCCATTTACAGCAAAAATAGGTTATTCCCCTATTGAAGAATTGGCGGGGTGTTGGAGCATGATGGGTTCAGTCCTTCGCGTGTTAGGCCGTTGAAGCCTGCGCGAAGTGGGTTGCGATGGCGGGCTGTTGGCCAGGTTGTTCCCTAAGACATTTCATTTCTTCACTTAGGGCAATCAGGCAATACTGCTGCACCGCAGGACCGAAGTAAACGCCGGTCCAGGTGGAAAGTCATTGGCGAATTGGAGGAAACATGTCTATCGGGAAGAATTTGTCGCGGCGAATGAATCATCGGCGGAGCGCGGACCAGATCGGTGAATGCGATATTTTGAACCTGCGGCGGCGGTATGCGTGCGCCGGCCGCCCGATTTTCGCGGCGGAGGTGCTGGAACGGCGAATGCTGTTGTCCGGGGCCACGCTCACCACGTTGGCGTCGTTGGGCGCGTTGGGCGATGCCAGTGTGGGGGCCTATCCCGAGGCCAGCTTGGTCCTGGACGGCAGCACCCTATACGGCACGACGAGCTATTATGGCGACAACGCCTCCGCGATATTCTCGGAGCCCACTTCCGGTGGTACGCCCACCTTGTTGACGGTGTTGAATAACACCGGCGGGGATGACCCCAACGGCCTGACCATCTCCGGCAACACCCTCTACTACGGGTACAACAACGAAGTGTGCTCGTTGCCCGTAACCGGTGGCACACCCACTGTGCTGGCGTCGTTCAACGGGGCCGATGGGGCTGGTCCTGGTGACCTGACTGTCTCCGGCAGCACACTGTACGGCTCGGCCGACAACGTGTTCTCGCTCCCCATTTCCGGCGGTACGCCAACCGTGCTGTCATCCACTATCTCAAGCTGGGGCAAACTAGTCGTCTCTGGTAACACCCTGTACGGTGCGAACGGTGGCGAGGTGTTCTCGCTGCCCACTTCTGGTGGCGCGCCCACCATACTGGCGTCATTCAGCGGCGACCCCGGCCCCATGGGCGGCCTGATCCTCTCCGGCAACACTTTGTACGGCACGACAGAGTTTGGTGGCCCCTCCGGTACCGAATCGCCGGTCTTCGCAACCGGCGAGGTATACTCGGTGCCCGTCACCGGTGGCACGCCCACCGTGCTGGCGTCGTTCAGCGGAACCGACGGGGCTGAACCCCTGGCAGGCCTGATCCTGTCCGGCAACACCTTGTACGGAACGACTTTTGCAGGCGGGAATATGTCGCTGAGCACCGACGGGGCCGACGCCTTCCCCGGCGCCGGCACGGTGTTTTCCTTGCCCGTTACCGGTGGCACGCCCACCGTGCTGGTGGCGTTCAATGACACCGATGGGAACGGTCCCGCTGCCGGTCTCATCGCCGACGCCGCCGGCAACCTATACGGCACGACGGAGTATGGCGGCGCCGGCTACAGCAGCGGCACCATCTTCGAGTTGAGTCCAACCGTTGGCGCTGCGGCTAAGTTGGCTTTCACTCAGCAACCCACCAACGCTTTCGCCGGCATCACGATTTCCCCGCCTGTTACGGTGGCGGTCGAAGATTCCAGCGAGAATGTGGTTACCACGGACAATTCCACCGTAACCCTGAGCATCGGCAGCGGACCTTCGGGCGCCCTTGGCGGCACCCTGACGGCTACCGCCGTCAGCGGCGTTGCCACCTTCAGCAATCTGGTGCTCAGCACGCCGGGAACCTACACGCTGCAAGCCAGCGACGGCAGCTTGACCGGCACGGTCTCCAATTCCTTCAATGCCATCGCCGGCTGGGTCGACACCGCCAACATGAACGAGATCAGCGGCTGGGCATACGATCCCACGAATCCCACCAACTCAGCCAACGTCCAAGTCGTCATCGCCGGCGGACCCACGCAGACCTTCTCCGCCGATCAAACCCGCTCGGATTTGGAACCGGTTCTCGGCTCCACCAACCACGGCTTCACCTATTCCACTCCCGTCCTCAGCGTCGGCAGCCATACTGCCTACGTTTATGTCGTGGAAGGCAACGGCAGCAAAGTGCTGCTGGCCACCGAAACGCTGGTCAGCCAGAACTCGCTGTTTGATGAGCACTATTATCTGGAAATGAATCCCGACGTTGCCGCCGCGGTTGCCAAGGGAATCTTCGCTACCGGCTACGATCACTACATCAAGTATGGCCAATACGAAGGTCGAAGCCCATCGCCGTATTGGGATGAAGCCTGGTACCTGCAAGCGAATCCCGACGTGGCCGCGGCCGTGAAGGCCGGCAGGATCAGTTCCGGCTTCATGCATTATTACCTTTACGGCCAGTACGAAAACCGCCCCGGCCTGCTTTATTTCAACACAAGCTATTACCTGACGAACAATCCCGACGTGGCCGCCGCGGTGAAGGCCGGCGCTTTGCCCTCGGCCTTCGAGCACTTCGTGCTCTACGGCCAGTACGAGGGCCGCGCCCCGATGAAATACTTCTCCGCCGCGGTTTACGATGCCGACAATCCGGACATCCTTCCTTATGTGACCGGGGAGATGTTCTCGTCTGATTTCGAGCATTTCATCGAGTACGGGCAATACGAAGGCCGCATCGCCTCGGACTATTACAACGAGGCGATTTACCTGGCCGACAATCCCGACGTCGCCCTCGCCGTGAAAGCGGGCCTGTTCCGTGACGGTTTCCAGCACTGGTTGATGTACGGGCAATACGAAGGCCGGACGGCGGTGTAACGGCCGCTTCGATCCTCGTGCCGTTTCCTCCGCGAAGCACCGGGGGCCGGCGCGTATATCCGCCCGGACTTCACCGGCAAACAGCATCCGCTATACTGGAATCAACTGAATGGCGTTTTCCGCAATTCATCTCAGAACTGCGGCTGAGGGGGAAATCAGCGGGGCCGGTTCCGGCCGCCCCAACTCCCTCCCGGCTGCCGACGGGCCGGACGGACGGCCGCTCTGTCTCGAGCTGCTCAAGGCCCTGGACCGGTGGCGAGGTTACGTCTTTGCCGCCATCGTGGCCATCTATCTTCTCGGATTCAACGGCCAATGGCTCATCGAGCCGGATGGCGGACTCTATCTCAACCTGGCGCGGAACCTGGCTCGCGGGCGCGGGTACACGTTCGGCGGCGTCGTTCACGATACCGTTTATCCCGGCCTTCCCGTCGCCCTTGCGGGACTCTATCGCCTCTTTCCCGCTCATTTCATCTTGGCCGCGGACATGCTTGTTTGGCTCTGCGCCCTGGCGTCGCTGGCGCTGGTTTATCGACTGGTGCTGTTGGCATACGATCGGCCGACGGCCGTGGCGATCGCGCTCGGTGTCGCCATCTCCGGCCAATTCTACCACTACAGCTTCGAGATTCTGACCGAAATGCCGTTTCTGGCCGGCATCATGGCTGTTCTCGCCGGGCATGAGGGGGTCTTTGGCTCAACCTGCGCCAGGCGGGCGCGTTGGTGGGATTGGACGTTGCTGGCGGGCGGCCTGGTGATTGTCATCAGCACTCGCCCGACCATGATCGCGCTGCTGGCCGCCTGGATTATCGCGCTGGCGTTCGCCGCGGCGGTTCGCCGGAATTGGAAGGCCGCCGGGGCCATCGTGCTTTGTGCGCTCCTGCTGGGGATATTTCTCGTTTTTGATCCGCGCCGCAATTCCGGTCACGGACTGGGCGGATACGAGCAATATGCCATCAACCATCTCAAGGATACCCAGCAATTGAAGGCCGCGGCACTGGTCAACCTGGGCAGACTTTTCAATCCGCTTGTCGTCAAAGCCGTCTTCGGAATGCGCCTGGGGTCGGGGGTATTGTGGTGGCTCAACGCGGTGTTCGGCGGGATTTCGATGGCAGCCGCGGTGGCGCTGATCGCCAAGCGCGTGCTCTGGGGCCTTTGGGTCATCGTCTTGCTGGCGACGGTCGTCCTGACCGTATCCGACGACCGATACCTGTTGCCCATCCTCCCGCTGATCGTGCTGGGATGGTGGAACCTGATTCGATCCATCAACCTGCGTCTTCCACCGAGAATCGCTAACCCGGCCTTTGTGCTGCTCATGGCGCTCGGCACGCTTCCCAATGGGGTGATGGTGGCGGGCACGATCATTCATCAGCGTTCCCGTCCGTTTCTGGCGACTTACCAGAACGGGAGATATGAGGCGGTTGCGCAAATGGCGGGGCAAATTCCGCGCAAGACGCTGCCGGACGACGTGATCCTCTGCCCGGCCAAGCTCGCCCGGATCATGGCCTTTCTGTCCGACCGAATGTTTTACGAGGAGAATGAAGCGTTCCGCGCTCCGGCAGGTCATCTGCTGATGGTGGCCGATCCCGCGGATTGGGAGTATTCGCTCTGGCTGCGCCAGCAGAACGTCTCGCCCGAGGGGGATGCGCTCGTCACGGTTCCCCGGAGCGGAGGCCGGCCTCCGATCACGCTGGTCCGCGCCAAAGCCCCGGGCAACCCATAGAGCGGGTTGCAGGTCGATGTACACTTTCGCGAAGAATGACCCACGGCAGCGCCGTGGGCGTTCCAGGTGTGCACTGACTTGCAACGTGCTCTAGATTCACGCATTGAACATTTGCAACTGGTCCCGCTCGAAGTTGAATTTGCTTTGGGGATGGTCGACCGGAATCTTGTAATTCCCGCTCCAGCAGGCCGTGCAATAGTGTTCCTTCGGCAACTTCATGCACGAAAGCAGCCCGTCGAGCGACAGATAGGCCAGGCTGTCCACTTCGAGAAATTGGCGGATTTGATCGACGGTGCGGTTGTGGGCGATCAGTTCCTCTTTGGTGGGGAAGTCGATTCCGTAAAAACAGGGATGACGGATCGGCGGGCAGGAAACGCGCAGATGAATCTCCTTGGCGCCCGCGGCGCGGATGGCGCGCATTTTCGATCGCGTGGTCGTGCCGCGGACCACTGAATCCTCCACGATCACGATGCGATTGCCGCTCACGACGTCGGGGATGATGTTGAGCTTGACCGCCACCGCCAGGTCGCGCGCCCGCTGGTTGGGAAGGATGAACGTGCGTCCCACAAACCGGTTGGGAACGATCCCTTCCTCGAAAGGAATCTGGGATTGCTTGGCGAAGCCCAGCGCCGCCGAGCGTCCGCTGTCGGGCATGGGCATGGCGTAGTCGGCATCGACGGGCGACTCGATCGCCAGTTGCCGGCCCAGGCGCTGCCGCACCACATGCACCGTTTGACCGAAGATTTTGCTGGCCGGATTGGCGAAATAAACGTGCTCGAACGCGCAGTGGGCCCGTTCGTGCGCGGGGGCTTCAAACCGCCGCGACTGCAATCCGGTCTCGTCGATCCGCACGATCTCTCCCGGCTCCACTTCGCGCACCAACGTCGCTCCAATCGAGTCGAAGGCACATGTTTCGCTCGCCACGCACCACTGCCCGTCCGCCATCTTCCCGATGACCAGCGGACGCACGCCCCACGGATCGCGGCAGGCCTCGATCCGGTCCCGGAACAACAACACCAGGCTGAAGGCGCCCTGCAAGTGCTTCAACACGTGCAGCAGCGGATCCTGCTTCTGCGCGTGCGTCGGCTTGGCCAGAAGATGGACGATGATTTCCGTGTCCGTGGTGCTCTGGAAGATGTGGCCATGCTCTTCATATTGCTGCCGCAGCAGGCCGGCGTTGATCAGGTTGCCGTTGTGCGCCACCGCCACCGCCCCGCCGAGAAACTGCCGAAGCAGCGGCTGGGCGTTGCAGAGTTCGCTCGAACCGGTGGTGGAATATCGGATGTGACCGATGGCCGATCGGCCCTTCAATTCCTCCCGAAGCATCCGCGGCGTAAAGACCTGGCTGACCAGCCCCATCCCGACGTGTGCCGCCAGTTCCGCCCCGTTGCTGACGGCGATCCCCGCGGATTCCTGCCCCCTATGCTGCTGCGCGAACAACGCTTGATAGGTGATCTGAGCGGCATCGGGCGTCCCCCAGATGGCGAACAGCCCGCACTTCTCCTTCTTTTCGCAATCGTCCAGCAATGGCAGTGATACCGACAAGGAACCTCCAGCCATTCACTGTAAGTCCCCATCCGCCAACAATCAAACTTCCCGGAAAAGCCTTGTAATTTCCAGACAAAATGACAACATTCTGTCGCCGCCAAGCCGCGGCGGATCGATGGGCCGAAGACCGCGAAAACCTCCCCGGGAAAAGGACCTCACCAGTCGTTATCTCCAAGGCGATTCGGAAGCCGACCGGCTCGAATCGCACCATAAATTCAGCCAACGATCGAAAAATGCCCAGCAGGACAAGATCGAAAAGACCGCGGTGATCCGCGCCGCCGACGGCGAGCAATTCGCCGACATCGAGCGGCTTCCCACGGGTGAGGTCGTGCAGGTCTATTCGCTTTATTACCAGGTCGAGCATCCCAGCGGCCCGCGGCTTTGCTCGATGCGCAAGACCCTCGGCAAACTTTCCCAAACGTCCATCGTCGTCGGCGATCAGGTCCGTTTCCGCGATACCGAGCGGCGCGACGAACTCGGCCGGCCCGAGGCCGTCATCGAGCAAGTCCTCCCCCGCAAAACCATCCTGACGCGCGCCGAAGGCTTCCGTGGAAATGCCCAGCATCCGATCGTCGCCAACGCCCAACAAATGCTCATCGTCGCCAGCTTGCTTCGCCCTCGCGTGAAATGGGGACTGGTGGACCGGATGATCGTGGCGGCGCAAAGCGGCGGTCTGACGCCCCTGGTCTGCCTGAACAAGATCGACCTGGCCGACCCAACCGCCCAATCCCAGGCCGAACACCTCGACGCCCAACAGGTCCTGGAATATTACCAATCCCTCGGCTTCACTACTTTCCAGATCAGCGCCAGCCCCCGCGCCGGCATCGAACGGGTCAAATCCGCGCTCGCGGGCAAAACCACCGTCCTGGCCGGGCACAGCGGCGTGGGAAAAAGCACCCTCATCTCCGCCATTCAGCCGGGCCTGGACATCCGCATCGGCGAAATCAGCAACTTCAACGACAAGGGCCGCCACACCACCAGCTCCGCCCGGCGCTATCCCCTGGACATCGGCGGCTACGTCATCGACACGCCTGGAGTGAAACTATTCGGACTTTGGGGCGTGACAGCCGAAAACCTGCTGGATTTTTTCCCCGACGTGAAAAGCGAATCCGCCCCGCAATGGCGAATCGACAGCTTCCAACGCATCCAAGACTCGATAAGGGAATGAATACTCCGGCGGGCATCGCATCTTCAAAAGCTCGTCAATCCTTCTCAATCACGTTCACCAGACAATGCAGCGTTCCGAAATAGCGGAATGTCGAGGTGACATCGATCGGCACAACACGATACCCAAGATTTTCCCATACCCGCTGGGCCGCGGCGTTGAGGGGGGCCTGGCCCTGATACACCGGCATGTAAATCGTCCGGCGACCGTCCCGCTGATCGATGATGCCGTTCACGAATGTGACATACGTCTTGCCATCATACGATGGCACGCACGGGATTCGCGTGACGCGATAACCCGCCGCCGTCGCCGCGGCGGCAACCGAATCGAACCGGCGTTGTGTCGAATCCGAGAAATCCGGCCCGCCCGGTAATTCCATCGGCGTCAGCAGCCCGTTTGCCAGTTTCGGATCGCCCACGACCACCCTTCCGTCGCCGGCGGCCATCATGAACATCCCCGCGTGATGGTCGGGGGCGTCCTTCAGCAGAACCGGGCAAAGCCCGAGTTGCCGCCGCAGGATTTCGCTCAATTCGCCTTCGTCGCCGCAGGTGTGTTGAATGTTTCGAGCGATCGCGCCGGGTGCGATGAAAACCGATCGGGAATCCGCCAGGAAATCCCCCCCGTCGAAATACAACCCGCTGTGGATCGCCCGCCGACCGATCACCCGCGCCAAATCCTCGGCGATTCGCTGATCGCCCTGGCGCTGCGGCCAAATCTGCCCCCCGTCTTCACCACGCGATGCGACCAGGATCACGGTCGAATCGCGCCGGCCCGCCCGAAGCGAAATCCAACGATCGCGCGACCAAGCCGTCATCGGGTGACCGGTTACGACCGCCCTCAGCCGCCGTGGAGGCGAAGCCTTCCACGACGATTCGGTTCCCAAACGGGATTGCAACTCTTCGAATGATTGCCGGTCCGGGCAGACGGCATACACCGTTACGTCGGCCGGCAACTGGCCAAGAAACTGGCGATAGACCGGTAATGCAAAATCCGCTCCGCGCACGTACTGGATGGCGATCGACCGAATCCGCCCATCGCACTCGGAAAGGATCGGACCACTGATGGCGTTTGTTTCCCGCCCGCCCGTCGTCGCCAGAACGATCCCCGCGGCCAGCAGGCCGATGCAAATCCCCATCAGCCGTGGAGGCGAAGCCTTCCACCGTGGAGGTGAAGCCTTCCACCGTGGAGGCGAAGCCTTCCACGGGATATGCCGACTCCGCGTATTCACCGGTTCACCGCAAGCGCCCCATTCTTTTGCGGCGAGAGCGTTAACATCGGGATCGACTGATCGCCGCCCGTGAGAATCAATGTGAACATCCGTTTTTCCGCAAGCGGCGGGGATGTGAAAGTGAATGTTTTGGATTGCCAGGCATCCAGAACGATGGAACCGGAATCCCTCCAGATTTCCGTCGGCAGGGGCATGACACGCGCGATCGGACTTGTCGGGGCAACGGACGTCATTTGAATCGTGAAATTCCCCGTCGCCGGGCTACCCGTCCGGTTCAGCGCGCGCACCACAAACGTAACGACCGGGTTGGAATCGCGGCCCGCGCCCTGCGACGGCTGGGTGGCTGGATCGGCCGTCGTGACGGTGAACTCGATCCCATGAATGCTCATGCGGGGATTCAGAACGTTTGTCGTCCATCCCGCCGCGCTGGAATCGTTCACCGCGTTGGAGACCGCCGGAATCCCGCACGCCAGCGCCAAGGCAAACGTGCCCGCCGCCCAAACGATCAGAGTAGTCAAGCGTGATCGCCACATGGAAACCTCCATCTCCGGCATTAGACGCGGCCGGAAGGCAAAGGTTCCCGGTTTTTCGAGATCCTATTTGCGGAGTTGATACGACCCGCGGATTCCGGAGTTGACGAAGCGCTTGTCCTTGATCAGGGACTGGTTGACGATGCCGCGGAAGTTGGCGCTGCGGCTGGCATATCCGCCGGCCAACACCGCGCTGACAATCTCGCCGACCGTCATCGGTCCGCCTTTGCGCTTCAGAACGGCCAGGATGCTTTCATTGAGGCTGAGCTTGTTCCGGACCCGACCCCCGCGCGATCGCGCCGACCCGCCCAGGGAAGCGATCTTAGCATCCAACCCCTCCAGGCGCTTCACCAGTTTGGATCGCAACCGATCCAGTGCCGTCAGTTTCGACCTCCGAATCCCAAGCAGTTTCTCAAGTTGCGCAATGCTAAACCCTTGAGCGAACAAACGACGACTCATGATCATCATCCTTTCCTAAGTTGAACCTCGTTTACAGTGAGACGCCTATGAAAGACCTCTCATCCATGCCAATGGAAATGATATATATACACAAAATGCGGAATAAGACAATTATTCATATCGCAACTATCATCAGACCGCCAATTATCTACGTTTATAGTCTTGGCGATGGCTTCAGTATCGCTTGAAACCAGGGGGCATTCGTGTTAACCTGCAAGCATCGTCGAGAGGGAAGGGAGGCCAATCTGTCCGTGCGCCGCGCCGTTCTCGGAATCCTGGCCGTGATCGGCCTGCAACTGTTCGCCTGCGACAAGCAGCCCCAATCGGATTCGGCTTCCCCCTCCCATCCCACCGAGGCGGCTGCTTCCGGCCCAACCACGCGGGACGTATCCGTTGAGCCGCGAAAGAACCTGTCGATGCTGAGCGTTCCGGTCATCCTGTCCGTCCCGCAAAGCTGGAGGCTGGAGCCGCCGCAGAATCCGGAATTCCTGGAGGGCGCGGCGCCCAGCGGCGAATTGCACATCGCCGTCTCCATGCTCGATTTCATGAACGACTATCGCCGGCGCCTTTTCGTCGACCTCATCCTCGACCAGAGCCGGCAACATCCCGAACGCTTCCAGATACGACAGTCGATCGGCAACGGCGGAATGCAGATCCTCCAGAGGATCACCTACGCTAAGTTGCCGAACGATCCCTCCGGCCAGTCTCCGCCGGCCACGCAACCCTCTCAACTCCTTTCATGGAACATCACTATATTCGTTCCCTACCGGCAAAAGTTCATCCCCTGTAGTTTTGAGCTGTCCGGACTTACGCAGCAGCAATACGTTGAGGACGAGCAGTTCATTCAATCCATCATGGATACGGCTCGACAAGACACCATCCCCGCGTTTCAATAATCTCCGGCTTCTTTATGGACCGCACGCGCTTGGCTCCCTCTCCCACCGGCGCACTCCATCTGGGAAACGCCCGAACGTTCCTGGTCAACTGGCTGCTGGCCCGGCGCTTCGGCTGGAGCATCCTTCTCCGCATCGAAGACCTCGACGGACCCCGAAACAAACCGGGCGCCGATCGCGGGTTGATCCAAGACCTTCAATTCCTCGGCCTCGATTGGGACCAAGGCCCGGTCTATCAGTCCACTCGAACTCGTGAATACCAAACGGCCATCGAGTCGCTGCTGAAGCGCGGCCTGGCCTATCCGTGCGTGTGCAGCCGCCGCGAGGTCGATCTGGCCTCCAGCGCCCCGCACGCCGAGGACGGTTCGGCCATCTATCCCGGCGTCTGCCGCGGACGATTCGCCTCCATGGAGCAAGCCGCCCGGGAATCCGGCCGTTCGCCCGCCATTCGATTCGCCGCCCCCGACCGCGACGTCCAATTCACCGACGGCTTCGCCGGCCGCCAATCCCTCAACGTCGCTCGCCGCCTCGGCGACTTCGTCATCGCCAAATCTGACGCCGCCGCCTATCAACTGGCCGTCGTCGTCGATGATCTCGACGCCGGAATCACCGACGTCGTCCGCGCCGACGACCTCCTGGAGTCCACCTTCCGCCAAATCCTTCTCTACCATGCCCTCGGCTTCGCCGAGCACATTCCTCGCTACGTCCATCTGCCGCTGGTGGTCGGCGCGGATGGCCGACGGCTGGCCAAACGCCACGGCGATACCCGCATCGCCCGGTATCGAGACCTGGGCGTCAAACGCTCGCGATTGCTCGCCCTTCTCGCCCGTTGGTGCGGAATTCAATCCCCCGACCTGGAAATCGACGACCCGCGACAATTGATCGGCCGGTTCGATCTCCGGACAATCTCTGCGTCGCCGGTCGTCTTCACGGCCGACGACGATGCCTGGCTGCGCCAGGGGACCGGATGAATCAATCGAGCGAATCCCGATTCCGGCAGGTGATGGAGGGCTCGGATCGAACGAGCAGGGCGGCGATGCTGCGCGCCGCCGCATGGTGCGCCGAGCCGCTCTACGCCGCGGTCATGCGGCTTCGCAATCGAATGTACGATGCCGGCATCCTGCCGGCCCACCCGCTCGGCAAGCCAACGATCAGCGTCGGCAATCTCACCACCGGCGGAACCGGCAAAACCCCGATCGTTCAATGGCTCTGCCGGCGCCTCGCCGCCGCCGGACAACGCCCGGCGATTCTGCTGCGCGGATATAAATCCACTTCGCATGGAATCAGCGACGAGCGAACGCTTCTGGCCGAGGCGAACGTGCCGGTCATCGCCGATCCCGACCGCCGCCGTGGCGCCGCCGCCGCACTGGCCCAGCATCCCCGGACAACGCTGTTCATTCTCGACGATGGAATGCAGCATCGGCGAGTTCATCGCGATTTTGAATTGGCACTCATTCACGCCGCCGAGCCGTTCGGATTCGGCCACGTCTTGCCGCGCGGTTTGCTCCGCGAGCCGCCAAGCGCCATCCGCCGCGCCCATGCGGTATTGATCACTCATGCCGACGAGGTCGATCCCGCCGCGATTGAAGCGATCGCTTGCACGATTCACTCCAAAATCGAAAACCTCCGGATTTTCCGCTGCGATCACGTCATCCAGGCCCTTCGTCCGGCGTCGGGTGAATCCGTGCCGATCCAGAATCTATCGGGAAAGCGATATTTCGCGTTCTGCGGGATCGGAAGCCCGGCCAGCTTTTTCCGGCGGCTGGCCCATTGCGGCGGAACTTGCGCCGGGACGCGCCAGTTCGACGATCACCACGACTATTCCAACGCCGACATCTCTCAGATCGTGCAGGCTGCCAACTCCGCCAACGCCGAAATGTTGATCACCACCGCCAAGGATTGGGTCAAGCTGGAGCCTTTCGCCGGTGCGATTTCCATCCCGATCTTCCGCGCCGACTTGGCCATCAGATTCCACGCCGATCACGAAGAACAGCTTTTGCGGGCGATTCAAGAACGGCTGAAACTATCCGCCGGTGAACAACCAATAACCAATGACAAATGACCAATGACAATCCCCCCGCATTCGTATCGCGCGCCGGATCGAAACTCGATCATGCCCTGACTGTCTTCGGCATCGACGCAACCGGAAAAATCTGCGCCGATCTCGGCTGTAGCACCGGCGGATTCACCGATTGCCTGCTTCGCCGCGGCGCCGCCAGGGTTTTTGCCGTTGACACCGGCTACGGCGTGCTGGATTGGAAGCTCCGCAACGATCCCCGCGTGGTGGTGATGGAGCGGACCAATGCCATGCACCTGCGATTGCCCGAGCCGGTGGACCTGGTCTGCATCGACGTCGGCTGGACGCGCCAGCGGCACATTCTGCCCAATGCCGCCCAACTGCTGAAACCGGGCGGAATCGTCGTCACTCTGGTCAAGCCGCACTATGAAGCCGATCCGGCCCTGCTTCGCAAGGGAATTCTTCCCGAAGCGGCCGTGGACGAGATTTTGCAGAGCGTCAAATCCGAAGTTGAGCCAATGGGCTGGACCTGGCTGGCCAGCGTTCGCAGCCCCATCCGCGGAACCGGCGGAAACGTCGAAGTACTCGTCATGCTCCGCCCACGGACCTGAGTGAAATGCAATACAGTTCCGGCCTGCCCGTCAAGGAGCAATTGAACCGCGGATTACGCGGATGAACACGGATAAGAGAAGAATTCATCCGCGCCCATCCGCGTAATCCGCGGTTCAATTGCTCTTGGCCGGTCACGGCGTCGGAACAACCGAATGAAAGATTCCGCGGCTGCACCTACAATGTTTCCATGTTCACCCGCGCATGTTATTTCTGTGTTGCCGCCCTTGTCTCGTGCCTAGGCGTCGCCGAAGCATCCGCGGCGCATGTTCAAGCCGAGCTTCTCGCCAATGCTTCCGCCGTCCAGCCGGGCAAACCGTTTTGGCTGGGCGTTCGCTTGTCGATCGATCCCGGCTGGCACGTTTACTGGAAGAACCCCGGCGACGCCGGGCTTCCAACTCGCGTCAACTTCAGCCTGCCCGACGGTTTCACCGCCGGACCTCTCGAGTTTCCCACGCCACGCCGATTCGTTCAGCCCGGCAATATCGTCGCCTTCGGCTACGAAGATTCCGTCATGCTCCTGACCAAAATCACCCCGCCGCCCAATCTTCCCGCCGATTTTCAGGGCCGGTTCCAGGCCGCCGTCTCCTGGCTCGTCTGCTCGGACGTCTGCATCCTCGGCAAAGCCACGCCCAGCCTCGCCCTGGCCTCATCCCCGTCGCCCGTTTCGGCAAACCGGGAATTGTTCGACGACTGGATCAGTCAACTCCCCGTGAACTGGGCCGACAACCGCGAAGTGGCCGCCGTCCATTCCCGCACAACCCCCGGCAACGCAAATCCATCCGCCCGATCCTGCGTTCTTGAGATCGCCTGGACCCATCCGGCCCCGAAGTTCGTCGATTTCCTCCCCGAAGCCCTGAATGACTACAACCTCCTCCAAACCGCCGTCAAATCATCGCAGAACACGACGGTGATTGGATTTACGCTAGAAACTCTGGCCGGCAAAACCCCAGGCCCCCAAACGCTCCAAGCCGTGGTCGGCTACCTCGACAAGGATGGCAAACGCCGGGGAATAAATATCTCAGTTGCCTTGCCGGCCCAGGATGCCAACAATCATTGAATCTCGGAACAACGCGTCTGAACCCATTTTTAATGGAGATAGTCATGCGGAAAATCGCTGCTTTAGCCTCGCTCCTGGCACTGGTATCCGTCGCCCTGATCGCGCGGTCCTTCGCCGAAGACCAGAAAGACTCCGGCGCCAGCATCGGCGCCAAGGCCCCCGATTTCACCCTCCAGGACCAGAACGGCAAAAACGTCAGTCTGCATGATTTTCTGGGCAAGATCGTCGTCCTGGAATGGACCAACCCCGAATGCCCCTTCGTCCAGGGACACTACAAGGTCAAGACCATGCAGACCCTCGCCAGCGAATATCAGCCCAAGAACGTCGTCTGGCTGGCGATTAATTCCAGCAACTTCGACACTAATGAAGCCAACCAGCAATGGGCCGCTCAGCAGAACATTTCCTATCCCGAACTGAACGATGCCAGCGGCGCCACCGGCAAGGCATACCATGCCACCAACACGCCCGAGATGTATATCATCAGCACGGGCGGCACACTGCTATACGAAGGCGCCATTGACAACGATCCGCAGGGCGAAAAGACCAACGACAAGATCAATTACGTTCATCAGGCGCTGGACGAAATTCTATCCGGCAAGCCCGTTTCCACGCCCCAGACCAAGCCCTACGGCTGCAGCGTGAAGTATAAGGATTAATCTCGTATTGCCCGCCGAAACGAAAAAACGGGACAGGTCCAATATCCGCGGCCATGCGTAATTGGACCTGTACCGTTTTCGTTCAGATTCCCCCGTCAACCTGCCATCGGCCCGCCGGATTGTCTTTTCTAACGGCCAGGTTCCACTTCTTGGTCTGGGAGATGCTGCACTTGACAAACCAGGCTGATTGTTCCGCCGACCAGGTGGCTTGGCCCACTTCCACGACGGGCATCAGTTTTTGCACGTCCATGCCGAGTTTCTTCGCCATCTCAACTTGACTCTTGGTACTCTCGACATCGGATTCCGAGGTGAACTTGCGCATTTCGACCCAGTCGAATTTCGACTGCGCGTCGAAGTAAGCCTGCACCGTTTGGGCGGGCGACAGCCGGGCATCAGCATCGTCATCGCTCAGGGTCTGCGGCTCGGTGGTGGACCCTTTGAGATCCTGTTGGAGATGCAGTTTGCTGTCATAAATTCCCGTCACCACGCATCGTTTCGCCGCGTTGGCGTTGGATACGCGCACATTGATCTCCTGTGGCCGAAGCTCGATCTCGTAGGGCACAAACACTCCGGGATAAACCGTGGAGGTGAAGGGCTTGCCCAGGTTGATGATTTTCAGACCGCCGAAATCCTGTTTCAGACCCGGAGTGATCGGCGACATGAATTTCCCGGCCTCGTTCCAATCCTCGCTGGCGCAAGCTTCCAGGAAGGCGCGGGCGGCCTGATCGGCAGTCATCGAGGCGTACCTCTGGTTGTCCGGCAACTTAGGGGGTTCCAATTGCACCCACGTCACGTCCGCCGGTAATTCGAGGTTCCAAATACTCGCATCTATCGCTTGGTTATAGTCAATCTGATCGATGTCAAAAATTTTCACGTCGCCGGATGGACGAGTCAGATAAATCTGCACTGTTTCCAGCAGTCCACTCTGCTTGTCGAAAGTATAGACCCGGCGCGTATCGGCATTTTCAAAGAAGGAGTTCTTGACGTAATCGTTATCCGGCACGTCGGACTTGGCCATGATCGTGACGATAGATTTCAACGTTCCGTCGGCGCCGGTTCCTTCGGCGAGATCAAGTTTCCAGCCTTTGGCGCGGGCGTTGTTCAGTTCGTTATTGATCGTCTTGCTCAAATTGGCGATCCGATGCAGCCATTCCGTGTCAAAAGCGCTGGCCGTTCGTTGCGGAAGTTTTACAGCGCTATTGTCAGCCTTAATCAGCATCACGGTTGACCGCCCGTTCATGACCAGGACACGTCCGGGTTTCTCGGCCCGCCATTTCAGTTCCGGCTGGAACTGCTCCCACAGCTCGATGGTGTAAAAGTCGGCGTCGGGATTGATATAACTGAAGTTGTCCGCCGGGGCGGTGCGCAATTGGCCGCGAAAATGAATGCTGGTGAGATTCGCCACGGCTTGCGCGCCTTTGGCCAGCACTTCGTCGGCGGTGGCCTGTGTCCTGGGTAAGGCCAGAAGAATCATCAGGACGATCGCAGCCGCGGCCGTGCCCAGCGCCAGTGCCCAGCGCGTGAATAATTTGCCGAGGACGGCGCCTCCGTCGGGTTTTGCCCCGGCCGCTTGCTTTGGTCTTGCCTCGCGAATCCGGCTCATCACGGACCCGACCAGCGACACCTGCGACGCCGCCTGGCCGCGTCCCAGCAACTCTTGACGCAATTTGAAGGTGGCCTCCTCGACGCCCTTGCAAGCCGGGCAATTCTCCACGTGCTGCCGGCAATCGGCCGCGGTCTGCGGATCGAGCACGCCTTCCAGATTCGCCACCAGGTTTTCCTGACAATCATCGCAATTCATGTTCACTGCTCCGTTCGGCTCGGGGGTTGCGACTGGACTGTCTGCCGAAGCCCCGCATAAGCGCGGGAAAGGTTCTTGGTCACGGTGCCCAGTGGGGTCTTCAGACGATCCGCCACCTGCTGGCAGGACAAGCCCTCGTAATACCGCAGCAGAATCACCTCGCGCTGCGATTCCGGAAGGGCGGCGATGGCTTCATCCAGAAGGTATTCTTCCCGCTCACCGGCGCTTTCCACCGCAACCGCCTCGGTTGACGCCGACGTTTCGACCCGGCGTTTGGCGGTTCGATGAAATTCGTGCACGACCCGAGCGGCGATCCCAATGAGCCAGGAGTGAAACGACTCCGGCTTGTTGAGCTTCGGCAAAGCAAAGAAGGCGCGTACGAAAGATTCCTGCGCCGCCTCCTCAGCCTGCGAATGATTTGGCAATCGGTGCGCCAGATACGCGAACAGCGGCCTTTGATACCGCTGCACCAGAAACCGAAAGTCGTCGGGATGCCCGTTGCGGCATTGTTTCACGTATTCCTGGTCCGTCGGGTCCATGGGCTTTTTGCTTTCGCGAGAATTCCAACCTCGCCAGTTAGTGACGTGGCAAGCGTTTTTGCGGCAAAAAAATCTTCTCCTCCACCACGCGCGACTCCCGCCTGGCCCGTGTGCCGCTTATTAACCGGCGTACAGATGAAGTTACCTTATCTCTCCCTGCCCATCAGCAGCAGCGAGATCGTCAGCGCTTGCAGGAAAATAGCGACCAGAATGGGCATGAGCGGCTCGCTCGGCGGCTTGTAAAAATAGCTCCCCACCGCCAGGGCGATCGCCAGGATCTGAGTGATCCCCGCCAGCATTTTGCCCAGGGAAAATTCCGGGACGTGTTCATTTTGCCGGCGAACCTGGTCGAGAATCGCCTGGGCCAGATGCTCGATCTTGGTCAACTCGCTGACCTGGGCGGCGGAGCGATCCGGCTGCACCGAGTGTTGATGCAGCGATTCGGTGCCCACGACCGCTTCGACGATGTCCATCGCCTCTCCCAGGTTGGAAACGGTTTCGTCCGGCTCGACGTTGCCGGGCTGCTGCGCCGCCGGCGAAGCGGAAAGGGATAAATCGCTGACCAGGATCGTCCGGCACCCGGCGGCATGGCCGGCCTCGATGTCGCGCGGCGAATCCCCCAGCACCCAGGACGCCGACAGATCCAGGTCCATCGCCTCGGCGGCGCGGAGGATCATGCCGGGCCGCGGCTTCCGCAACTCGCTGTCCTTCCGATATCTCTCGACCACGGCTTCGGGATGAAACGGGCAGAATTCGTGGCGGTCGATTTTCGCCCGGGCGCTTTCGCGGGACAGGAGCTGCTCGAGCTTTTCGTTGACCGCCGCCACCGCCTCCTCGCCGAACAGCCCCCGGGCCACGCCCGATTGGTTGCTGATCGTGACCACCGCAAACCCCATCGCCCGTGCCCGCGCCACGGCGTCGGCCGCCCCGGCAATCAATCTCACCTGGGCCGGATCGCCCAGATATCCGTCGCTCACGATCAGCGTATTGTCACGATCGAAAAAAATGGCCGGCTTCTTCATCCACTAAAGATTATCCCGGCGGCGCGTTAACCTGCAATGCCGCGCTTCAATTGCTGATACATCTCCAGCGTCAGGGTCAATTGCCGATCGAAGGAGAAATTGCGGCGAATATGCTCGGCCGCCGAGACGCCCATCCGCCGCAGGGCCGCTGTATCCGACAGAAATTCAACCGAAGCACGGAGAAACGCCTCGCGCTCGATGGCAACGGACCGGCCGGTGATTCCCTCGACGATCAGTTCCTTGGTGCCGCTGGTTCGCGTCCGAAGGACGGGCACGCCCGCGCACATCGCTTCGGCGCAGGCGTATGAGAACCCTTCGCGTGCCGAGGGCAACAGCAGAGCGTCGGCGGCGTGCAGCAGGGGCAACGGCTCGCGCAGGCCCAGCATCCGCACCCGATCCCCGACGCCCAGCCGGTCGATTTGCTCCCGGACGGCGATTTCGTTCGGCCCCGCGCCGGCCAGCAGCACGCGCAGCGGCGGCAACGAATGGCGCGACGTCTGGGCCAGGTCGATCAGCCATGATTCGTTCTTCGGATCTTCCAGCCGGCCCAGGTAGAGCGCGACGACGTGCTCCTGTGTCAATGCCAGTTCCGCCCGCGCCGCCCGCCTGGCCGCCGCGTCGGGAACCGGGAATCGCTCCGCATGAATTCCGTGAGGAATGAGCGTGATGCGTTCGGGCGGCACCCGCGCCTCGTCGATCAGCCATTGGCGGGCTTCGCTGGAGGGCGCGTGAACGTGGTCGCCGAAATTGCTCAGCCATCCCCGCGGCCCGCCGAGCGGAACGTGCGACAAGTGCAACGTGTAAAGCACGGGCGCGCGGGAAGTTTTTTGCAGCCGCCGGGCCACCATGGTCGTCCTGCGGTAATGGCAATGGAGCACGTCGACGGGATGGTCGGCCAGAAATTTGCGCAAACCGCGGGCCGCGCGCATCAGCGTCCACGGACCGCCCTTGAGCCCGGCCTCAATCCACGGCCACGGCGCCTCGGCAAATTTGTCATGCCATGGTCCCCGTTCGCCGGCCACCGCCACCTCGTGCCCCGCCGCGTGCATGGCCGCACAAAGGTCAAAGATATACTGGCTGATCCCCCCGGCGTCGGAACCAGCCGTCAGGTGCAGGATGTGCATAATGGGTCATTTGTCATTGGTCATTGGTCATTTGTAAAGAGAATTGCTCAATGGCAAATGACCAATGACCCATGACAAATGACCGATTTCCGATATAAGAGTACCCACGCGGACGCCCCATGGTTGATGTCCTGATTCAGACGCATAACGAGGAGTTGAACCTTCCGCACACGCTGCAAAGCGTCCAGGGATGGGTGCATCGCGTTTTCATCGTGGACAGCGGTTCGACGGACCGCACCCGCCAGATCGCCGCCGACTTCGGCGCGGTGGTGGTCGACAAGCCTTGGGAGGGCTACGCCCGCCAGAAAAACTGGGCGTTGGACCACCTGCCCTTCGAATCGCCCTGGATTCTGATTCTCGATGCCGATGAATCCGTCACCCCCGAACTGCGGGAGGAAATCCTCCAGGTCATTTCCCGGCCCGTGCAGAACGTGCCGTACGCCGGGTTTTATCTCAACCGCGTCACCCTTTTCATGGGCCGGGAGATTCATCATTGCGCCTATTTCCCCGCCTGGAACCTGAGGTTGTTCAAACGCGGGCGGGCGCGCTACGAGCAGCGCAACGTCCACGAGCACATGATCGTCCAGGGTGCGACCAGCCATTTGCGTCATCTGCTGCGACACCAGGACCGCCGCGGGCTGGAACATTTCATCGCCAAGCACAATCGGTATTCGACGCTGGAAGCGATGGAAATCTACCGCCACCGCGAACCCTGGCCGGGATGGTGGGGGTTTTTCAACGACCGGGTAGCTCGACGCCGGTACGTCAAATACTGCATCGCCCCAAAACTGGCGCTGCCCTGGTTCCTGCGGTTCGTGTACATGTATTTCATCCGCGGCGGCATCCTGGATCGCCGGCCCGGGCTGAGCCTGTGCCTTCTTATCAGCACCTACGAACTGTTCATTCGTGTAAAATACAATGAACTGGTCCGGACGGGAGGAAAGGAGCCGATGGAAATCAGCGGGCTGGCGATCGCCGAGGGAGGGGGAATGCCCGCTCGCCCGGCGCCGGCCGCGGCTGAGTTGCCCGTCGTCGAGCCGCCCGCGCCGCGGCAACTCTCGACGCCCGCCGTCCCGACGCCCGCCGTCGCCCGCTCTTTCCCCTCCGGCCCTGGCCCCAAAAACCAATCCAGCCCTTGGAATCCCATGGAAAACTTCAAACGCGCACTGTGGATGATCGTTCGGGGGTCGCTGTTCCGGCTGTCGTTTCACAACTGGTACGGGTGGCGCCGACTTCTGCTGGAACTGTTCGGCGCCCGGCTCGGCAAGGGCGTCCGCATCCGTCCCACCGCGCTCATCGAAATCCCCTGGAACCTGGAACTTGGCGACAACGTCATCATCGGCGATTACGCGATCCTCTATTCCCTGGGGAAAATCACCATCGGCCGCGCGGCGACCGTCAGCCAGTACGCGCACCTGTGCGCCGGCACTCACGATTACACCACCCGGCGGTTTCCGCTGCTTAAACCGCCGATCGTCATCGGCGAGGAAGTCTGGATCGCCGCCGATGCCTTCGTCGGGCCCGGGGTGACCGTGGGTGATCGGGCAGTCGTCGGCGCCCGCGCCACCGTGGTAGACGATGTCCCCCCCGATCAGGTGATCGTCGGGCCCGGCGCCAGAATTGTGAAGCGGCGCATTTTGGAGGATTAGAAGATTATTTAGATTGGCTTGAAATGCGACCCGGCAAGTTCTACAATCCACGCTTTGGTGAAGCGAAAGTGAAAACTTTCGCAAGAGCGGGGAGCAGGCGCCGTTTGTTTGGGGGTTAGGACGCCGTTTTGGTATTTGTGTACGCCATGCGTCAAGAATTTCGGCGAACAATCAATCAGTTCGTGTGGTCTTTAGCGGTCGTCGCGGCTGCGTGGGTCGCAACCGTGATTCTCTACCACGTTGATCGGCCGCTTCAGCAACATGGGAACTTCGCATTTTTCCTGGCGGCGATCGTCATCGCCTCGTGGCGTGGCGGCCTGCTTCCGGCGCTCTTCACGGTGGCGTTGACGTCTCTGCTGGTTGCCTGGTACCTGCCCCCGGACAACTCCTTCCGCATCGCCAGCCAGGAAGACGTCGTTCGCCTGATGCTGTTCATCGGGCTTGGACTGCTGATCAGCTACCTGCATTACGCCCGCAATCGCGCGGAAAAGTCGCTTCAGGAAACCGATCGCCGGCTCCGTTTGTCCCTGGACTCCTCGGGCGTCGCCTGCTGGGAAGCGAACGTCAAAGACGGAACCTTCTGGAAGTCCCACAACCTTCCCGAAATCTTCGGCCGATCACCATCACAGTTCGCCACCACCTACGAGGGCTTTTTCGCTTACATTCATCCCGAAGACCGGGAATTCTTCCATCTGGCGTCGGTCGGGGGGGTCGGCAATCATCGCGACTTCGAGATTTCCCACCGAATCATCTGCTCCGACGGCAGCCTCCGCAGGGTCAACACCCGCGGCCGAATGTACCTCGACAACGACGGCAGCGTCGAACGCATGGTCGGCGCCGTCTTTTCCGCCGAAAGCAAGCTGGCCGCCCCCGGCTCTTCCCAGCCCCCCCCCAATTCCCCCGGATCAATCGCCTCGCTTCTTCTGGTGTAAAACCAGATTTATTTCTTACAGAAGTCCACCAGCCTGGCGATTTCGCTCCGCAGGTCCTTGCGATGCACGACGAAATCAATGAATCCCTTCTCCTGAAGGAATTCGCTGCGCTGAAATCCCGGGGGCAGTTCCACCTTGATGGTGTTCCAGATCGTCCGCGGACCGGCAAAGCCGACCAACGCCTTCGGTTCGCCGAGGATGAAATCGCCGAGCATGGCGAAACTGGCGGTCACGCCCCCGGTCGTCGGGTCCGCCAGCAGGCTGATGAACAGCCCGCCCGCGTCGTCCAGCCGCGCCAGCGCCGCGCTGGTCTTGGCCATCTGCATCAGGGACAGCGCCGATTCCTGCATCCGCGCCCCGCCCGAGCAGCTCACGATGAGCAGCGGCAGCGTTTCCTTGAGCTTGAACGCCGCTTCGATCGTCAGCGTGATCTTCTCCCCCACCACGCTGCCCATCGATCCCATCATGAACGTCGGGTCCATCACGGCCATCATGATCGGCCGGCCCTTGATGAATCCCTTGCCGCAAACCACCGCGTCTTTTTCTCCCGAGGCTTCCCGCTCGGATTTGAGCCGGTCCTTGTAGGTCTTCTTGTCCACGAATTTGAGCGGATCGGTCGGCTCGATGTCGTCGAACATCTCCTCGAAGCTGCCCGGATCGACCAGTTGCTCGATGCGCTGCCGGGCGGAAATCCGGAAGTGATACTGGCATTCCGGACAGACGTGAAGCGCCTCTTCAACCACTTTGCGGAACAGCATCGCCCCGCAATCCGGGCAGCGCATCCAGAGCCCTTCCGGGACGCCGTCTTTTTTTGCGGTCGCCTGATCGTTGGGTGCTTGCGACATAATCTTCTCGCGCCGGTCGGCACTCACCTAAGAGACTATCTCAATCGTCTCCATCGGCCGCCGATGACGCAAGCGCCCGGCGATCTGCACCGCGGACTCCCCCTGCAAAGTCCCCGCGGCGATCTGAAACGCCATCGGCCTGAGCGCCAAGGCAACGCAATGGTTGCGGCTGCGGCGAAAAATCCGGCTCACCGCGCCGCCGACCCGCTGGATCGCCGCCTCCAGCGGCTCGCCATCCGGCGGCGTCACCTGCAAAGGCTGCTCCTCCCATTTCGGGTACACCGTCGGAAACCGCTGCCGAACGTCCTGGGGCAAAAGGCCCTGCCACAGTCCCAACCCCACCTCCTCCAAATCCGGATTGTCACGCGGCCGAATCCCGTACCTTTTCGCGATGATCTGCCCCGCCTGCCTGCACGCTTCGTTTGCCGCCGGACGATACACCGCCTCGATCGGCTCGGACAGCGTGCCCAGCAAATGACCGAGGGCGTCCATCGCCTCCGCCGTCAGCGGCAGCGACGCGCTGCCCACCAGCCGGTCCTCGACGTCCCACGGCGTCGGACCCGCCTCGATCAACACGGCACGAATGCCCATGATCTCCCTGATAAACCGCCGGCCGGCCGATGTAAAGAAATGGCAATTATTTGCACGCCGATTAAATGGTATAGCCCCAATATGACGAGCCGAAGTTGCCCCCCCTTACGCCCACGGCGCTGCCGAGGGGTATTCTTCACCCACCTAATTGTTTCCGCAGCCGCTCGATCGCGGCGGCGCGGTCCTTCTGGTCAAAGATCGCGCTGGCCACCACAAACCAGTCCACTCCCGCTTGGCGCGCCCGCCGAATCGTCTGCTCGTGAATTCCCCCGTCGATTTCCAAACGCTGATCCGCTCGCAGCCGCTTCTTCACCGCCTCGACCTTGGGCAGGACCTGGGGCATGAACTTCTGCCCGGAAAACCCCGGCACAACGCTCATCACCAGCACGTGATCCACTTCCTCCATCGCCGGGTAAATCTCCTCCACCGCCGTCGCCGGGTTGAGCGTAATCCCCAGGTGGCGGCACCCCATCTGCCTCAGCCGCCGGGCGGTCTGCACCGCATCGGCCACCGTCTCCACGTGAAACGTCAGGCCATCGGCTCCGGCCTTCAAAAATTCCGGCGCGTACCGTTCCGGCTCCGAGATCATCAGATGAACGTCGAGAAACGCCCGGGTCGCCCGCCGGATCGCGGCCGTGACCGCCGGGCCGAAACTGATATTGGGCGCGAAATGCCCGTCGAGAACGTCCAGGTGCAAAAAATCCGCCCCGCCGCGATCCACGTCCGCGATCTCTTCGCCCAGGTTGGCGAAATCCGCCGAAAGCACCGACGCCGCGATCTGCGGGCTTGAGGATTGAAAAGGATTTGACGTCATACGAGCGGCCTGCCCGCTTCAGCGGGCAGGTGATTTCGCCATTCAACCCTCTTGCCCATCAATCCAAAATATCCAGCGTCGAAAAATGCCCGTTCTCCAGGAATTCCAGGCTCGCCCCGCCGCCCGTGCTCACGTGGCTCACCTTGCTCGACAAGCCCAGTTGCTCGATCGCCGCGGCGCTGTCCCCGCCTCCGATGATCGTCACCGCCCCGTTCTTGCCCGTCGCCTCGGCCACCGCCTCGGCCACCGCCTTGGTCCCGGCCGCGAACGGCTTCTTCTCGAACACGCCCATCGGACCGTTCCACACAATCGTCTTGGCCTTGGCGATCTCCGCCTTGTACAACTGGCGAGTCTTGGGGCCGATGTCGTAACCCTCCATGTCCGCCGGAATATTTCCATCCACCACCTTCGTCTGCGCATCATCCGTCATCTTGTCTGAAATCACGTTGTCCACCGGCAACCTGATCTTCCCCCCCGCCTTGGCCAGCAATCCCTTGGCCAACTCCACTTTGTCCCGTTCCACCAGGCTCTTGCCGACCTCCTTGCCCTGCGCCAGGAAGAACGTGTAGGCCATCGCCCCGCCGATGAGCAACACGTCCGCCTTGCCCAAAAGCTGCTCGATGACGTTGATCTTGTCGGAAACCTTGGCCCCGCCGAGGATCGCCACGAACGGATGCTTCGGATTGCTGATCGCCTCGCCGAGGAATTTCAATTCCTTCTGGATCAACTGCCCGATCACCCGCGGCTTGCCCGCCATCGCCTGCGCCGCCCCGAACGTGCTGGCATGCTCCCGATGCGCCGTCCCGAACGCATCGTTCACGTACACGTCCCCCAACTTCGCCAATTGCCTGGCGAAATTCGGATCGTTCTTCTCCTCCTCCTTATGAAACCGCAAGTTTTCCAGCAGCAGCACGTCTCCGTCCTTCAGCGCGCCGGCCAACTGCTCCACCGCCGGACCAATGCAGTCCTCCGCAAACTTCACCGGCTTGCCCAGCAACTGCGACAGCCGTTCCGCCGTCGGCTTCAGCGAAAATTTCGCCTCCGGCCCCCCCTTCGGCCGACCCAGATGCGACATCAGAATCAACCTTCCCCCGCGCCCAATGACATCCTTGATCGTCGGCAACGCCTGCACGATCCGCCGGTCATCCGTGATCTTCCCGCCTTCGATCGGCACATTGAAATCCACCCGCATGAGTACTCTTTTCCCCTGCACGTTCACGTCCGCCACGGTTTTCTTAGCCATTTGAATCTCCTGTATTGGATCACGAAAGAAAATTTCGTTCCGGGAGCGCCGATGCTACGGCGCGTGCGGGTGAAGTCAAGATTGCGGGGAAGGGATTGGAATGGCTGAACGGGAGCGGATCATCTTCAGTGCTTATCCAGCACGAACTTCCTCACCGAATGCGCATTGCGGAAGCAGGCGAAGATTTCGTCGTGATCGCTGATTGCCAGCCCAAAGACCACTTCATGATCGCCGAACGAATCGAGATAACTCCCATCGGCGCTAAACACCTGGATCGCCGGCTCAACGCCGCTGACATAGATGCGGCCCTGTCCATCAATCGCAAGGTTCTGGGGCGCAAGGAAATGTCCGGGCGTCGGTTCCGCCCCCGCCTCCACGCCGCCGCCGAAGCGGTTGATGTACCGTCCATCCGACGCGAATTTGAAAACCCCCTTCTCCCGATCCAGCGCGTACATCTCTCCGGTGCCGATCACGGCGATTCGGCTCAGGTGCAGGTCCTCCCCCACTTTCTCCGCCGCCTTGATGACCGTTTGAATCTTCCCGTCCGGGCTGAGCACCACGATGTCCGAATTCTCCCCGATGGCGTACAGGTTCCCGTTCGGCCCCACGCTCGCGTCCATGTACTCCTCGTCCTCGTCCTCAATCCTGGTTTCCGCTTCCCCCAGCGGCATGCCCGTCGCCCCCGTGTAACGAAGAATATGACCCGGAACTACCGCGTACACCGTCCCATCCCGGCCCGCCGCCAGATTCATCAAACTCTTCCCGTGTCCGATCGACCATTCAGCGACAAAACTCCCCTGCAAGTCGAAAACCTGCACCCGTCCGTCGGAATACTCCCCGACGTAAATGTGCCCCTGCCCGTCGATGGCGATGCTGCGCGAATCCTTGAACCGCCCCACGCCGATCCCTTCGCTGCCGAATTCCATGACCTGATGGGCGAACGTCGGCGCGGGCGGGGCCTGGGGCACCGTCAGCACGGGCATCGGCACGGTGACGATCTTCGGCGCCCACGACTGATTTCCCGCCGTCAGTTGATGATGAATCGAAACAAGAACCTTCGCGACGATCAGACCCACGACCACGAAGATTACCATCGCCAGGCCGCAACCGAATTTCATCCCCGTCGATGCGATGTTGGTCGCGTCCACGGCCGGGCCGAATGCCGGGTTGCCGCCGCCGAAATCGGCCGCTCGTCCAGCCGCCAGATTTTCCACCGCCTTTTTCGCATCCGCCAAACCTGCCCCGGTCGAAGCGCGATAAAACTTGATGGCCTCGATCTTGCTCTGGGGCCCAAGTCGGCCGGACGCCTTGGCCATCTCCAGCGCCTTTTCCACCATCGGCCGCAGGGCTTGGGGAATATCCCCATCGGCCACAGTCGGCGGCGAATCTTCCGACAGCACGACGGTGCTGCCGCAATAGGGGCATCGCATCGTCGCCCCGCCCCCAATCGGATATACCAGCGACGCCGAACAAGACGGACATTTCAATGCTTCGGGCATCTGCGTCTTCTCACTCTCTCCCCGCCCCACCTCGACCATACTTTAGCCCATAAACCAGCCTCCGGCGAGTGGTGGCTCACCTGCTCGTTGCCGGGGTGCGCCCTTGGTGGCACGGGCATCTTGCCCGTAGCGTCCGGCAATTCGCATAAATCGACGGCACTGGGGCGATATCATCACGACGCCGGTAACCACGGTTCGACCTCGTAGACATTCCCGAAATCCGCGGGATGGCCATCCCGCGGCATTGAACGTCCATCAACAATCCGTCGGCTGAGATCGCACCCCAAAAGAACCCCCATTTGACAAATCCCCCCCACCCTCGGACACATGTCGCAATGGACCGGCAACTGGCCA